>JAGRBY010000516.1 GCA_020433835.1 Anaerolineae bacterium
CGAATAAGCGGCACGGCCCAACCGTGCGACAACAGCAAATGGTGTGATGTTCGCAGTGCCGCGTTCCAATCTTTGATACCGGGCGCGTGCTCACCAAACTGATGCCCTAAAAATGTGATAACCCAGGGTTCGTTGTGGGTGATCCAATTTTTAACCCGGTCGCCCAGATGGCGCGTCACCAGGTCGGCATAGGAAGCAAAAGCCTCAGCCGTTGAGCGAACCGGCCAGCCGCCTTTATCTTGCAGCGCTTGCGGCAAATCCCAATGATAAAGCGTAACAAAAGGTGTAATTCCTGCTTCCAAGAGGCCATCAACCAGACGGCTGTAAAAATCCATACCAGCCTGGTTTAGTTGGCCACGCCCCTGCGGCAAAATACGCGGCCAGGCAATTGAGAAGCGGTAGCTCTGAATGTTGAGCGACTTCATCAAGGCGACATCGTCTTGCCAGCGATGGTAGTGATCGCAAGCGATATCGCCGGTGGTGTTATCTTCAATCGTGCCGGGCGCGTGGGTAAAACGGTCCCAAATCGACTCGCCTTTACCATCCTCCTGCCAGGCACCTTCAATTTGATAAGAAGAGGTGGCAACCCCCCATAGAAAATCTTTAGGAAAAGTAGTTTGTTGATTTTGTGACATAGTATGCCTCCAAATGACACACAAGTTAGGTTAAATCGTTCCAATATATCAAAAATATAGGCTCAACAGGGTTTTGTGGAATTGACACCATAAAACGTAAAACGTAATTCTTTTCTTACGTATCACGTTTTACGTTTTACAGGCTTGTCAACGCCTGAGTTCCAAAGAGCCAAAATGTAACCGTCCTCAACAGCCTATAAGCGGACGTTCACATCGATATCGACGTTGGTTTTTGGGTTAGCCCCACACGATTGGCGGATAACCAGTTCGGTGGGTGCGGTAAATTGGCGGGCCGGGCGCAGCCCATTCTCCAACAAATCAATAAGCATCTCAACAGCGGTGATGCCCTGGCGTAAAATCGGCTGGCGCACCGTTGTCAACGGCGGATCAGCTGTGGCGGCAAAAGGCAAGTCATCAAACCCGATAATGGCGATGTCGTCAGGCACTTTGCGCCCCGCATCTCGCAAAGCACGAAGCACGCCCATCGCCATCATGTCCGAGGCGACAAATATGGCGTCAGGATGGTGATCGAGCAGTTGCTGAGCAGCCTGATAACCGCTGATTTCGCTAAAATCGCCTTCGACAGACAACGCGTCTTCTATGGCAATAGCGTGATCACGGAGAGCATCTCGATACCCTTGCCATCGATCAAGTCCGACCGTAGTATTAAGCGGGCCGGTGATAGTTGCAATACGTCGACGGCCCAACTTGAGAAGATGCACAACGGCTTCATAAGCACCTTTAATATTACTAACGTCAACATAACTCAACGTTTGCGCCTCAAGTGGCCGTCCGATCATCACCGTCGGCACCTCGTTGCTGATAAGTTGGGGCACAAATGGATCACCGGTTGGCAAAGCGCTCAATATAATGCCATCGATCAACTGCTGCCGGAGCAATTTTGGCGTTAGCTTTTGTTCTTCATCCTCAGTGTGAAACAAAAAGAGCGACAGAACGTAATCGTGCGTGTTACAGGCCTGGGCAATGCCCTGCATAAGGCAGGGGTAATAGGGATCGGTGAAGAGAAACTGAAAGACCCGGGGAATGACCAGACCAATGATACCTGACCGCTGGGTGGCCAGCGACCGCGCCGCCGGGTCGGGATGGTAGCCGGTTTCATCGATAACTTTTTGAACGCGCTGGCGAACAGCCGGCTTAACACTGGGGTGATGGTTGACCACCCGCGAAACGGTTGAGCGGGATACTCCGGCCAACTCTGCCACTTTTTGAAGGGTTAGTTTACTCAATTGACGGCCTCTTTGCGTTTTGGGAGCGCTCCCAAGAATAAATATAGTATAACATGAGCGCTATTTAGCGTCAAGGGAAAAATTTTGTTCCGTTAGAACGAGGGACTGAAAGATTGCAGTTAGGTAAATGATAATTGTGTGTTAGTCACCAATTACCATTTACCACTTTTCAACCTCTACGCTTCTTCGGAAGGAGCAGGGGGGTCGCCGGGTGTGGATTGTTGGGGTTGGACAAGACCGTACAGTTTGACCAATACCAGGCGGGTGCGGGTGTACCAGGATAGCTCGGTTTCTTCGGCTTCTTGGGGTTTGGGGGGGAAGGGGTCTTCGCCCAAAACTTTGATGTAAAGATAACGCATAATTTCGCGGGCTGAGGCGATGACCGGGGCGGCGAGGAGCGCACCGACAACACCGGCTACGTTGGCTCCCACAATAACGCCAACCAGAATGACGACCGGATGCAGGTCGACGGCATCGCCAATTACGCGGGGGATGACGATGGCGTTTTCAATTTGCTGGACGATGAAATAGTAGCCGATGATGATCAGCATGAAAAGAAAATTATTGACATCGAGGACGGTTGAACCTTGAATTAAGGCCACAAACGCAGCCGGAATGGTGGCCACAAATGGTCCGAGGTTAGGAATAAGTTCTAACGCGCCGGCAATAATGCCCAGCGGTAACGCACCGGGTATACCTAGAAACGAGTTACCGATCCAAACGGCGACGCCAACGATAATCATCAAGATGAGACGGCCTCTAAAATAGGCTTGCCATATCTTTTTGAGACGTTCAAGAAGGATAGCGATTTCGAAACGATAATTTTCCGGGACGATGCCGAGAAATAGCCCCTTGAAGCGATGGGCATCGAGGCTAAAATAGATGGCTGAAATAATAACCACGATAAAGGTTAAAAATGCAGAGAAGACTGTGCCGACCAAATTAGCAGCGAAACCATAAGTGAGGGTAGCAGCCGATTCGAGCGAACTGATAATCGTTTGGGCCGAGGGCATCGAGAAGTCGACACTGCTCTCGGCGTCTTGTAGAAAGTGAAGCAGCGGATCGACGATCCTATCGAAATTGAGGTTTATTTCTCCGAATCGAAAATCGACCCCTTTGAGACTGAGCAGGCTATCGATAGCCCACTGAAGACTGTTATCGAGCAGAACGGTGTAATCGACCCGCGCTAAAAAATTGAAGCCTCGAATAATTTGGGGAAACAGGACAACAGGTGCCAGAATGACAAATATCGTAGCGAGGAGATAGGTGACCAAAACGGCCACGATGCGGGGAAGCTTCAAGCGCAAGTGGAGCAAATCGACAAGGGGCATAAGCAAAAAGGCGATTAGCGCGGCGATAATCACCAACGTTAAAACAGATTGGCTAAGATAGACAATGTAGACACCAAAAATAACCAGGCCCGTGCCGACGATGTGTTTGGTTGTTTTACTCCACTCTGTGTTCATGGGGCAGTTCTGTATCCAGTCTTCTTTTATGAGGTCACGTTTATCGTGCGTTGTGAATATGGGTTGCGAACAGCGCGTGTGGTTCGAGCACTAGATAAGGGCTTTGAGCAGACGCGGAATGAGAAACCAGCGCAGAATAGTATCGCCGGGTTCAAGAGTCGACCAATCGAGCACGGGGGCCTCAAGGCAAATGAGGCCGGCGGTTGGCATTTTGATGGCTAATATATCCTCCAGGTCGGCTTCATCGCCGGTTAATAGCGCGGCGGCAGTCTCTTCCATGATGGGGTTGTGGCCGACAAGCAGCACCCGCTCTACGCTGTCAGGCAAACGCCGGAGGGCACCGAGAAGGTCTTCTGAACTGCCGCCATAGAATGACTCATTCCATTCGATGGATTTTTTGTAGCCGCAAGCTTTAGCCACCAACTCGGCGGTTTGTTTGGCCCGTTTGGCCGGCGAAGCGAGAATTTTATCGGGCACTACCTCGAAATTGAGGAGAACATCGCCGATGAGCGGCGCATCATTGAGGCCACGTTTGGCCAGAGGACGATCAAAATCAGCCAGATCAGGGTGATCCCAATCGGATTTGGCGTGTCTTAAGAGAAAAATTGTTTTCATGATACCTCGTGGATAGTATTGAGGATAATTTCAAATTTGCTCATTTAATTTAATGATTTTATCTTACCTTGGCAATGTATCTGACTACTTTTGTAATCGCATTTCTTATAAGTGTACTGGTGACTCCGTTAACCATCAAGCTGGGACGTCGATGGGGGATAGTTGATCGCCCTGACGAGCGGCGACGCCATCGGGGCGAGATTTCTCGATTGGGCGGTCTGGCCCTCTTTGCCAGTTTTGTTGGGACAGGCGTGCTTATCTTTGGCCTGAGCCTTTTTGGTTGGTGGCAACCGATGGGTGCCGAAGACTTCAAGCTTCTAACCGGTGTTTTGTTAGGCAGCGTCTTTATTTTTGCTTTTGGCATGTGGGACGATTTATTTGATATCTCTCCCGGTACCCAATTTTTCGCTCAGTTTTTGGTAGCCCTGGTGGCTATTTTTTTTGACATCATTGTAGAACGGGTGACGCTGCCGGTTTTGGGGCTGACTATTTTTCCGGGTTGGATCACCTATCCGCTGACGATTTTTTGGGTGATGGGCATGATCAACACCGTTAACTGGCTCGACGGTTTAGACGGGCTGGCGGCTGGTGTGGTGGCCATTGCCAGTTTATTATTTGCTGTTCATGCCTATCAATTGGGCCAGTTTACTGTGGCCCTTTTTCCTCTGGCGTTGGCAGCGGCCTGCCTGGGTTTTTTGCCGTACAATTTTCATCCGGCCCGCGTTTTTATGGGCGGAGGAAGTATGCTGCTGGGCTATGCGGTGGCATCGCTTTCGATTTTAGCGCCGGCCAAAGTGGCAACCGCGCTGTTGGTGTTAGGCATCCCTATTGTGGATGTAGCCTGGCTTATTATCCAACGCTGGCGGCGGCGCGGTAATCCGGCCCAGTCGGGACGCGATCATTTACACTACCGTCTATTTGATTTAGGGTTAGGTCAGCGACAAATTGTGGGGTTATATTACACGTTTTGCGCCGCCTTTGGCATGCTGGCTCTGCTCATTGCCGATCGATTTTTTAAGCTTATCGCCTTAGCCGTGTTAGGTGCTCTGACGCTGAGTCTGCTGTGGTGGTTGAGCCGGGACGAGAGAAAGACTCAGTAAAGCTAGATATTCTACTCTGGAAGTTTATGGAGTTTGTAGAGTTTGTAAAGTCTCTAAAGGTTATTTTGTTTGGACTTTTTTAGAAACCAGGGTTTTGATGTCTCAATGAGACCCTTTTGGGCAAAAGACGTTTCTTTTTAACGCTAAGGTTTCTTATGGTAACTCAAGTTGCTATCCATCAGCAGATGAAGTAAATTTCACCGCGAAGACGCCAAGTTCGCTAAGTTTTTATAAAAAATCTTCGTGTTCTTTGTGTC
>JAGRBY010000517.1 GCA_020433835.1 Anaerolineae bacterium
GCCAACGCTTCGTAGACGCTGCTGCGCGTTAAATTTGGCGCAACAAGGCCCAGCCGTCGCGCGCCCCAATCTTTAACGTGCGCATCAGAGTTACCGACCGAACCCAGATGCCAGCCGTTATCGAGGCTGCGAAAAAATTCAACGGGGCTGGTTAACTCCTGCAAGACAATTTTATGATCGACCTGAGGGTTGTAGGCAAAGTTATTGAAGTTAAAATCCGGCGGATTGATTTGTGAAGGGTGATTGAATTGAGCAATGACGTTGGGTTGGGTTAGCAGCCAGTTGTAAAGCTCGGCCTGTGTATCATACTGGGGGTCATTGCGATGAACAAAGGTGTCGGTGTTGAAAACATTGATATGGCCTTTATAACCGGTGTATTCAAAACCGCGCAAGCCGATATACTGGCCATTGACCGTGACCGAGTCGGCAATGTCGGCCAGACTCTCCCATTCTTGTTGCGTAAGCATAAAACCATGCTCGCTCAGGCCAAAAAAGTCTAAGCCACGGGCCCGGGTTGTGTTGTACGCTTCCAAAGGCGATCCCTGCCCATCGGAATAGGTGGTGTGCGAATGCAGATCGCCAAAGTAAATATACATATTGTTATAGGATGGAATAGCCGCTAGCGACGGTTCGTCGGCAAACAGCGGCTCGCCGGTGGTTGTGGTGAATTTCCAGAGCAACTCTTGTTCAAGCGGCCGGCCAAACATATAGTGAATGTTCTGTGTGGCGCGGGCCGTATAGGTAACATCTTTTAGCAAAGGCGCGGCCGGTCGAAAAACGGCCATCTGGCTGTTGTTGATGTACTCAATAGTGCCGTCGATGCGTTGATGCCCCTGCGTGAGATAAAACGTATTGTTTGTAATCGAAGCCGGTTCCACCGGAATGGGAAAAGCAATAGAAACCAGGGTATAGGTGGGGACACCGCTAGAATTGGGCAGCGGATAGAGTTGAAGGCTGAGAGACGGATCATCCAGGCCGATAGGCCGGTGGGTGAGTTTATCAAAAATATCACAGTTCTCGGTTAAAGCGAGACGACAAAGCAATACACCAGCAGAACCTTGAGACGATGAAGAAGCAGGCGTAAATGTTGGCGTTGGTTCCTCGGCCATAACCGAGGGAGAGGAATAAAAAAAATTCAGAGCGAGGAGTACAAGCGAGCCGCAGACAATTAGCCCCACGAAGGGTGTTTTTTTCATTCGAAAAGAATCCAACCTAATCTGTAAGCGTTACGCCGTGCAAAAATGAAAGTCACTTGAGCGATTTAAATCGGCCTTGTTGAAGCAACCCATGCTGATTTTTGATCGGCAATGACTGTCATTGGGGTTTACGCCCCTGATGGCGTAACGCTTAATCTACATAAATTGCATGGCTTCGTCCTAAATCAAAATCTTCAGGCCATTTGGTGGCATAGTTATAGCGGGCTGCTCGCAAATTCGCTTCATCGAGCGAAGCTTCGGTTAAATCGGCGTTTCTAAGGTCGGCCATAACCAAATTGGCTCGAAATAAGTCAGCACCACCTAAATAAGCGTACCGCAGGCTGGCCATGCTAAGATTAGCCCGCACCAGGTTGGCCTCGCTTAAATTGGCCCGCTTGAAATTTGTAAAGGAAAGATTGGCTCCACTTAAAAAAGCACCGGTCAGGTTGGCTTGGGTTAAATCTGCGTGAGTCAGGTTGGTTAAAATCAAATTTGCGCCGCTTAAGTTTCTGCTGCTAAAATCAACCTTTCCACCTCGGCTAACAGCAGCCTCAACCAATTGCAGCACATCGTTGTACGCAAAAAGGGTCACCCCCGTCATTGTCCTTAGATTGTTATGGCCTAGCCCCAGGTTTATATCAAGCATCAAGTTACCGAGATTGTGTGTTGGAGTTACCCTGTTCATTTTGTGTGACCATCGCCATTGAAGGGCATACATCCTAACAAATGTAGAACGGGCCTTACATTAATTATACAGACGTCGCTTTAGCAATCAACTTCAATAAATTAAATTAAATTAATAAAAACAGATTAATAGAATTTTTATGGACCACTGACGAAAAGAGAATAAGGCAGTTCGTTTTGGGTGGTGATTAAAGATGAGGAGTTTGGAGCGTATTTATCTCGCAAACTCCTCATCTTTAGAAACATTTTGTAAACGTTTTCAACAGCACGTTTATTTACGCCGAGCGAAAATAACCACTACCAACAATATAGCAGCCAGCCCGCCAACAATACCAATGGCGATCAGCTTTGGATCAGGGCCGGAACTTTCTGAAGACAAAGAAAGGGCCGGGGCGCTGACCGGAGCCGGTTCTACCAAAAGGCCGGGGTCGGGCAATTCTTCGATGGGCGTATCTTTCCATTTGCGTCCTTCTTCGATCAACATGACCGGGATGCCTTCTTTAATGGGGTATTTGTAGCCACTCTCCGATGAGTAGAGCCATTTACCATCGCGAACGAGTTCCAGCCGGCCGGGATCATCGCCGGGCATGCGCGTTTCACCACTAACACAATAGGGACAGCGCAGGATCTCAAGCAAGTCTGGAGAAATAGATTGGTCTACCATAAATAAAATCTCCCTTAAAAAATTTATTCGTACAAATTGCTGTAAGTATAGTTATTCCATTATAAGTGGCTATATTATAAGCTACTCTGAAAATTTGGCTAGCCTTAACAAAAAATGCTGGCAAAAGCGGTATTCTGATGTAGGCTCATAACTGGCGTAAATCATGGCCTGCTAAATAGATACCTTTTATCAATATGATGCGAATGGGTTTATTATAGGCAGGTTGTGACAAAATTCAATCCTATTTGACATATCATTTATCCCGTGTATAGTGATAGCAAGCAATTCAATACTTTTTAGTCCTATATATGTAATTTACACCAAACCCTAACCTGGATCGATTTTTTCTCTTTCACGATATCGGTATTATTGTTGTATAGAAACTAAAGAGTGTTCTAGGTATACGTGAAAGAACATCTTTTGAGCTATCGATTCATTAGCACATAATTTTGACCACAAAGGGTAACGAAAATGGCTTCGTTTATCTTTGTGGTTTTTGTTTTGTATTCAATTTTGTCCGTACCAACCGGACTAAACTTATTCAGTAATATTACCACCGCGAGCCTTGATGCCCGGAAAGATTACTGACAGAACTTATGGAGGGTTCAGATGCAAGGTCGTAAGTTATATGTAGGAAATTTAAGTTATTCAGTTACCAATGAACAGCTCGCCGAACTCTTTGCCACTTACGGCCAGGTTCGAAGCGTCAACATTATTGAAGGCAAAGGTTTTGGTTTTGTGGAAATGTCTGACAGTTCTGAAGCCGAAAAGGCCAAAGAAGCGCTGCACGACACCGAATTTGCCGGACGCACAATGAAAGTTGATGAAGCCCGACCTCCGAAAAGTCGGCCCCAAGGCGGTCGCCCACAAGGCGGCGGTGGTGGCGGACGGCGATTTCAACAAGGCGGTGGTGGCGGTGGTGGTGGCGACCGCCGGCAAAACAGAAGCGGTGGCGGTGGCGGCGGTTCGCGCAACCGTTATTAAATAGAACTGTTCCCCAATAAGCGTAGTGAGAAACAGGACGTAGATTTTCATAGATAAACGCTGATAAAAACAAAAAATCTGTAAAGATTTGCGTTAATCAGCGTCCATAAAACGGAATGAATGGCAAAAGTTGTATTTAGGAACATGTTTAAGATTTAAGTGAAAGGCTGAAGATGACTCAAGCACAAAATGGCGACACCGTAAAAGTACATTACACAGGTAAACTAACAGACGGTACACAGTTCGACACATCGACTTCCGGCAATCCACTGGAATTTACGCTGGGCGGGGGACAACTTATCCCCGGCTTTGAAAAAGCCGTTCTGGGTATGACACCGGGCGATACAAAAACGGTAACCATTCCTTCGGGTGAAGCCTATGGCGAACATCGCGAAGATATGACTGTAGTCGTCACCAAAGATCAATTCCCTGATCACATCACCCCCGAACTTGGCCAGCAGCTTGAGATGCGCCAGGCCAACAACCAACCGTTGAGCGTGATTATCACCGATATTTCCGGCGAAGATGTAACGCTGGATGCCAACCATCCTCTGGCCGGCAAAGATTTGGTGTTCGATTTGGAGTTGGTCGAGATTGTTTAATCGAGAGATTTGAGATTTCTTCTTAATCTCACAGTTAGCATAATAAGCGAATAATTTCATGTAAAAGACGCAAGCATTTTCTATCGAGAGGCTTGCGTCTTTTGTGTTTGTTGGGAGAAGTAGCAAAATAGTGCCACAATTTATTACGCCAATGAACAAATCCCGATGGGGGCTATTGTGGCCATAAGCTAAGAATAGCCTTAGAAACTGTTTTAAAAGCCTCAAAGGGTCCACAGATGGACACAGATACTATCAAAAGTCAGATAAAAATCAGTGAATATCAGTGTAAATCTGTGGACAAATCTGTAAACGCTGACTTTTCAAACAGCTTCTTACAATTATGCTCTATAACATTCTCGACATATTCGTTTCCCCAAGGAGGTGGTTGTAGATGACCGCTTGGTTTTCACGGACTAGCTCATTGATGGCGTGGTCGGTCGTGAAGATGACGTGGAAGTAGGGTATCGGTAGCTGCCAAATCTTCTGTTTCTCTACCCATTTGGCGCGCTCAAACTTTTGGCATTGGTTGCAGTGGCGGTCTCGACATGAGTTGAAGCTGAACACCCAACAGCCGCACTCGCCGCATTGGTCGACTCGCCCGCCTATAGCCGGGGTGCGACAAGCCATGACCGCTCCCGCCACCCGCGCTTGTTCCGGGCTGACCTTATATTTCTTTTTGTACTGCGGCCAATATTCCCGCAAGATATCGGCCACTGTCAGGTTGGTGTAACTGGTGCGGTAGGTTATCAGGTTTTTTAGCATCCCTTTCAGGGTAGCTCATCATTCTCTCCCTGACAACCACACTTTTGTCTTATTCAGAACACCTGTTTCGTCCAACGCCCCGCTTGTGCCGCCGTTAGTGTGACATACCTAAAGCCAAGCCTTGCGTTAACCCGCAGCTTGGGCGGTCGGCAGCAAGCGGTTTGGTGCGATCCGTTCGTCCGAAACCGGTCTTGTAAGACCGGGGGATGGGCGGCAAAGAACGGTTCGCTGTTCTTTGACAACTGTAGATTGATGTTGGTGCGATGATCCCCTACCTGATAGAGTTCATCAAGTCCAACTGCCGAAGTGGTTCGACTAACAGCATCATCCTATAATGAGTCCCAAAAAGTAGACCACAAGCTAAGGAAGAAATATAGACGTTCAGATAAACAATTTGAATCGAACCGTCATGCCCACATGCTTTTAG
>JAGRBY010000518.1 GCA_020433835.1 Anaerolineae bacterium
AGGCAAAAACCTGGGTTCTTTACCACGCTCCACGGTTTAAAAAGTCTATCAATGAGGTATCAAAACCATGGTTTCAAACTAATTTCGGTATGTATCGGAAGGAGTAGTTAGTATGACCCCGAAAAAAGATCTTCAGACAGTTCGCGCTGAACTAGAAGCCGGTATCGCCTTGCCGAAGTGCCAACAATGCGGTTGTATGGAAGGTGTGCTCAAGAATCTGGACGCCATTCTGCCTACCATTGGCACAGATGAGGCTTCGGCTCTGGCTAAAAGTGTATCCGTTTCACTCAAGCATATGCGTTTGATTCAATACGCGTGTTTAGGGTGCGCGTATTGCTACCCTGCCGTTGCGCAAAATGCGTTCGGTCTGGCCTATCCTACCCTCAGTCAAGCAGCAGTGGACCTAAGTTGTGAGTTCCGAGTCCACAATGAAGAGTGGCCACCCGTTGTAGGCGAATACTTTGTGGTAGACAAAGCCAACCCGGTGGCGGTTTCGACCCTGGCCAGCGTTCAACTTGCCGAAGCGTTGGCCCACCGTAAACCAAACGGACTTGCAATTGTAGGCAAGACCGAAACCGAGAATATCGGCATCGATAAAATCGTCAAGAATGTCGTCACCAGCCCCACACTTCGCTATCTGATTGTCGCTGGTATAGAGCCGAAAGGACATCGCACGGGCCAAACGCTATTGGCTCTGGCCGCAAACGGTGTTGACGAAAATGGGCGCGTTATTGGCTCGCCGGGCAAACGGCCTATTCTTCGTAACGTATCCATCTCCGAAATAGAGGCGTTCCGTGAACAGGTGCAACTGATAGACATGATGGGCTGCGAAAGTCCCATTGAGCTTAGCGGGCGCATTGAAGAGTTAGCTCAACACGTTGCGACTCCGTGCGGTTGCAGCGAATGTGGCGGAAAGTCGGCCATTTCCATGGCGATGACGCCCAAGACAATAGCCGCCGAACCAAACGAAGTGGTGAAGCTGGATCAGGCCGGCTACTTCGTTATTATTCCGCTGGCGGACAAGCGGGTTATTAATGTTGAGCATTATGCCTACGATAATTCGCTGTTACGGGTCATCGAAGGTGTAACAGCGCGAGCAATCTACCATACGATTATCGGTAACCGGTGGGTGACGGAGTTGAGTCATGCAGCCTATCTTGGAAAAGAGCTGGCCAAAGCCGAATTGTCCCTACAAAATGGCTTCAAATACATCCAAGACGGGGCGTAGTTCAATAGGGTAGCGCAACATTAAACCGTGAAGAGAGGTAAAGAACCCAGGTTTTTGCCTAAATTGTAAGCATGTTGCTCAATTGAGCACCAAATAAGCCTTTGCCGGTCGCATGCTCAAGAAAAACCTGGGTTCTAACGCTACCACGATTTCGTGCAGAGCTACCTTCAATAGCGAGGCCGCGGCTAACAGCGCTTTATCCAGCACACTGTTGAACTAAGATCTACTCATCAGGTAGGTCGATTAGCCCGTCTCGAACGGCGGCCAGGACGGCTTGGGCGCGGTTGGGCTGATTGAGTTTGCTGAGGATGTGTTTGGCGTGGGTGCGAATGGTCTCTTCACTGACAAAAAGCTGCTCAGCGATTTCGCGGTAGGTGGCCGGGGTGGCCATGTAGCGCAGCACTTCCTTTTCGCGCGGTGTAAGCTGCACTGCTTTCTTGGCGGGCGCGGCGTTTTGGCGTACCGTCATTTTTTCCAGCACGCGGCGGGCCATGGTGGGGTGGAGATACGCTTCGCCGTGGGCTACGGCCCGGATGGCTTTGGCCAGTTCGTTGGGTTCGATGTCTTTGGGAACGTAGCCGTTGACGCCGGAGGTAACCAGATCGATGATGCCCTCGTCGATCTCGACGCCGGTGAGGATAAGGACTTTGGTGTCGGGCAGTTTGTCTTGCAGGGCGGCGGTGGTGGCCCGGCCATCCATTTCGGGCATCATCAAATCGAGCAAGACAATGTCAGGCTGCAGTTGGTGGGCCAATTCCAGGGCACGAATACCATTTTCAGCTTCGCCCGCGATTTCAAAGTCCGGCTCAAGACGCAGCACCATCATCAAACCTTTGCGCACCACGGCGTGGTCGTCCACAATGAGAATACGAATCTTGGGGTTACTCATAACCATTTCTCCTGTCGATAGGGATGCGCACCAAAACCTGGGTGCCGCGCTTGTTTTGGCTTAGAACTTCAAATTCACCGTGTAAATTTTCCACCCGCTCGCGGATACCGCGCAGGCCAAATTTATCGCGATTGTGAAGCCGCGTCAGGGCAATTTTGGTATCAAAGCCCCGGCCCTGGTCGCGGATACTGAGTTGAACTTCATCCGGCTCAACGTACAGGCTAACCCTGGCGGCGTTAACGTCGGCGTGATGGGCGACGTTGGCCAGCCCTTCCTGGGTGATGCGATACAGCGTGCGGCGAATAAAGGGCGACAACGCATCGAAATCACCGCCGATAGTGAAATCGACATGAAAATCGTTCGAGCCGGAACAGTGGGCTACGTACTTGTGCAGATCGAGCTTGAACTGCTCCAGCGTTAGCTCCGACGGCCAGATGTCGAGAATGGAGTGGCGTACTTCCTGGCGAACCTGCTCGGCCAGGTTGCGCAGGTCGACCAGCTCTTGCTGAACCACGTCCACCTGCTCGGGCAGCATCTTAATACAGGCATCGAGCGTGAAGACGGTGCCAAACAATGATTGGGCGACCGAGTCGTGAATGTCGCGGGCAATGCGGTTGCGCTCTTGCTCTACGGCCAGCTGTTTCACCCGGTTGATGGTGCCCAAGGCCACCGCTGCCTGGCTGGCAACGGCTGTTAAGCCCACAATCTGGTCGTCTGAAAGGTTCTCGCGCCCGCCTTCGGCTGTGACCAACAAAATGCCGACCAACTCCTCTTGCAGCACCATCGGCAGGCTTAACCAGGGCAGCCGGCTGAGCCATTCGCCTAAGACCTCGTCAACAACGCCGGGCCGGTCGTTGAACCACCAGCCGCCGCGATGGGCCAGTAGCTCTTCGATAATTGGACCGCTGGCCGGGGTGAGGGCGATGGGATTGAGGGCCGAGAGCAGATCGTCATTGAGGGGGCGCATCTGCCACTGTTCCAGGCGTGATGTGGACGGATTGACCAGCCCCACAATAGCCTGCGAAAAGCCTAGCTCTTCAGTAACGGCCCGCAGCACGCGTTGCTGCGCTGATTTAATGTCGGATGCGCCTTGCAGCATAAGGGTTAGATCGTGAATGATTTCAAGCTGATGGTGGGCGGCAGCCAGTTCGGCATTCTGAGTGGTTAGATCATCGCGGGCGGCGGCCAGTTTGTCGTTTTGGGTGGTCAGGTCATCGCGGGCGGCGGCCAGTTGCTGGTGCGTACCTTGCAGTTGCTTGAGCAGTTCTGATAGGCTGCCGAACAGAATGGTCACCAGCCACATACCCGCCACCTGATTAACCAACAGATGGGCCTCAACAATAAGCGGGTAGGCCTGATTGCCAATAAATAGGGTGGTCAGATAAATAAAGGTAAAGCTGCCGACCGACCACAAAGCGCCTTTCATTTGAAAAAAGAAAGCGGCGGCCAACAGCGGGCTTAAGGCGTAAAGGGTGTACGGGCTTTCGGTTACACCGCTCAGCGTCAAAAGTACGGCCATCGAGAAGATGTCAACGCCGATAAAGAAGGGGTCTTCAAATATAATGCGTTTGAGCGGTTGATGAAAGAGGGTGATAAGGCAGGTGATGCCGATGGCGGTCACCAGCAAGAAAATGGGCGACATGGAGGAGTCGAAAGCATTGACCGTAATTTGAAACAGCCAAATGACAATGAACAGGCTAATCCAACGGTAAGCCAATAGGAACAAAGCTATCCGATGCTGGGGAGTTACGGCCTTTGGAATTATATCATTAAGTACACGAATCATTGTGTAATGAAAGATGTGATTATATGAATGGTTTCCGGCTACGGTCATCTTAGATAAAGATACGTATTTTGGCAAGTATCTTTTTGTCCTACAAGCATTTCTTCTTAAATATATTGTGAAATCGACCTGTAAACGGTTGACAAATTTAAATTTGTATTATATTATGCTATAGCATTGTCTACACTACATGTGCATTTGGCTATGCGAGAGGGCACGGGCTACACCTCTCCGTATTACACCGCTTCATCATTAATCACCAAGATTATCCATAGCAAGTTTTTTTTAGCTACGTTGTAGTTGTGGGACCAAGGTTAAAACCTCACAACCCTCATTATTATACGCTGTAGATCCCCTTAATTAGTACGCTTACTTAAAAACCCTAAAAATTGTTTGTATTGATAAGAGAATCCAAGGGAGGATTATATATGAGTGCTAAAGAAACGATGGAAGTTAGCGAAGCGCAAATTGCCGTTCACTGGCAGGAAGAAGATTATTTTCATCCTTCAACCGAATTTATTGCGCAAGCGAATATGACAGATACGTCGCTGTATGAGCGGTTTAGCTTAGACAATTTTCCGGAATATTTTAAGGAATATGCTGATTTGCTAGACTGGTTTGAATATTGGCATACAACGCTCGATACCAGCGATGCACCCTGCTTTAAGTGGTTTGTGGGCGGTAAAATTAACGCTTCTTATAACTGCATCGACCGACACCTGGCCAAAAATCGCAATAAAACGGCGCTGCTTTATCTGCCTGAGCCGGAAGATGAGCTGCATCAACCCATTACCTACCAGGAGTTGTGGGTACGGGTTAATGAAACGGCGGCTATGCTGCGCGATTTCTGCGGCGTTCAGCAAGGCGACCGTGTCACCATCCATATGCCGATGGTGCCCGAACTGCCGGTTACGATGTTGGCCTGCGCTCGATTAGGGGCTATTCACTCGGTGGTTTTCGGTGGCTTTAGCGGTAAAGCCTGCGGCGAAAGAATCTCTGACTCCGGCAGTAAAGTGCTGGTTACGATGGATGCCTACTACCGTAACGGCAAACTGCTGGAACACAAAGACAAGGCCGATGAAGCGGTTCAGGTTGCGGAAGATGAAGGCCAGGAAGTAGAAAAGGTATTGGTCTGGCAGCGCTATCCCGGCAAGTATTCGGCTCAAACCCCGATGGTCGAAGGCCGCGATGTCTTGGCCTACGATGTGCTTAAAGATTTTGTCGGCAAGCGCGTTGAGCCGGTTCGCGTTCCGGCGGAAGATCCGCTGTTCTTGATGTACACTAGTGGTACGACCGGTCGGCCCAAGGGCTGCCAGCACGGCACCGGCGGCTATCTAGCTTATGTAGCCGCCACGTCGAAGTATGTCCAGGATATTCATCCGGAAGATGTCTACTGGTGTATGG
>JAGRBY010000519.1 GCA_020433835.1 Anaerolineae bacterium
GAAGTTCACCTTAAAATCAATAGTTCGTCCATAGTTTGCTCCAAACTGCATTTCTAAGACAGACCAATATTGACTTGTTTGCGCAAGTAGGACATTCGATAGGTCAGCCAACAGTAAATATCCAATGCCATTGGCGAGCGCTTCAAAAGCTTAAGTGCTTCCATGTCAATGGGAATTGGGTGGTTAATAATTTCATTGTAAAAATCTAAACCCAATTTTAGGGAAGACCTCCAAAGCGGGATTTGGTCAGGTGATTTTGGGTCCCACCACAAATAGGCTTCCGAAACGATTTTAACTCCAAAAATTCCAGTCTTATGATTGTCGTCATAGATACAGGTTACAGATGAGGCAAAAAGCCGCACCATCTGTTCACGTAATCGGGTTACGCTTCCCCATCTTCCTCCAGTCGGTGTTAACCCCAATTCACGCATAAAATGCGATAGTGACGATCCCAGCTCCAACTCAGGGGAGCGCACACGCACCGCCTCTGAAGTCACCCAGGAGACCAGCAGTCTAGGGATGTTCCCATAAGGTAAGCCAATCACGCTTGGAGACACGATAGAGAGGGTAAAATTACCATTACTCCGGGTGAATTCGTTTCCAGACATCCGGCGATGTGGCAACGTCGCCTGCGTCAGTGCTCTGGAGATAAACCCAATCCGACCCGCCTCCTTGGCGTTCTCTGCGTCAAGTGCTAGAGATTCCGTGATAATTTTGTCTAACTATTTATCTTTCATAAAGTTTTATGGAGTTACGATTTGCTGTATTCCGCTCCAAGCATAGACCAACCAAGGTAGCCAAACCAGTGGCAGAGTTATCCACAGGCTCGCAATTGAGCCACGCATAAACGCTCATAGCTTACGCATAAACGCTCACAAAACCGCGCATAAACACTCACCGAAAACGGCTTTAAGTATCAGAAATTATAAACGAATTCACGTCCCCTGTATTACCCTGTATGTACCTCTAACCACCTGTAGGGCCGCAACCGCCTGTGGATAACTCCAAACGCCAGCAACACTCCAAGCCTTGAAAAGGTGTTTTTTGGGATAAAGAAGGGGAAGAAAACGGGATACTGCCTGAATCGATATAAGCAGTTTCTGGGAACAATAGCTTTACGCATAAACGCTCACACGGGTTTAGCTTAATGTGCTGAAATACATATAGATAGCATCGTGGAGTCATGCAAAAGCCCGCTTGCTTTAAAGACGAACCAAAGCGTAATGTGGGCTCTCGCTAGAGTGTTGTTTTGATCTTGTATTTGATCATGAGGTGCTTTTAGGCTTGATCAGCGTGCGGCTTAACGGACTGACCCATCAGTGACCGTGATTTTTCAGCCTGAAAGCGTCTAAAGTAACGAGCATGATTTGAAGGAAATCCAATGTCGAAAGTGGCCTTTCTTGGAACCGGAGCGATGGGCAGTCGCATGGCGGCGAATCTTCTCAAAAGCGGCCATGCGGTGACCGTTTGGAATCGCGATGCCCGTAAGCTGGCCCCACTGGTTGACCAGGGCGCTCAAGCCGCCGCTTCACCCCGCTTAGCCGTCAAAGACACCGAGTATGTCATTAGCATGGTACGTGATGATGATGCCTCGCGCGGGGTCTGGCTCGATCCAGCAGGCGGCGCACTGGCGGGAATGGCCCACAATGCGGTCGCCATCGAGAGTTCCACGCTGACGGTAGAGTGGGTCAAAGAACTCGCAACTGACTGCAACCAACAGGGCATAGCCATGCTGGATGCTCCCGTCGCCGGGTCCCGTCCGCAAGCAGAAGCGGCCCAACTGATCTATCTGGTGGGAGGTGAGGAGGCCGTCTGCGAGCGAGCAAAACCGCTCTTGTTGGCGATGGGGGGAGCGGTTCATTATGCGGGCCCTTCGGGCAGCGGCGCGGCGGTTAAATTAATGGTGAATGCTCTGTTGGGCATCCAACTGGCCACGATGGGGGAACTGATGGGTTTTGCCCGTCGAGCAGGGCTTGATGAGGCCAAGGTGGTTGAAATCTTAGCCGCCACACCGGTTTGTAGTCCTGCCGCTAAAGTCGCGGCTGAGGCCATGCTCAAAAGCAACTTTTCGCCGATGTTTCCCATTGAACTGGTTGCCAAAGATTTGGCTTACGTCATGCGCCATGCGGCTTCCGGCAACGCCCACCTGCCGATGGCGGAATCGGCCCACAACGTGTTTGCTCAAGCGGTCGCAAAGGGTTATGGACAAGACAATATCACCGGGGTTGTTAAGCTCTATCAGGGGTTGTAAGCCCCAATCAGTTATGCTCCCCTTAGAAAGGGGATCGATCATTCCTCGAATGTCCTTTTCCCGCAGGTAATTTGGGAACGCTGACCGGAACAGACGCAGAGGCCCTCGGCGAAGATGCAAAAATTAACCCTGGCGTTTCCCGTGTGGGCGCTGCTGTTTTCTTCAGTGGCTTTTTGGATGCCGCATCTCTTTACCCCGATGAAAGGCGCGATTGTGCCCTTTCTGGTGGTCATTATGTTTGGGATGGGCATGACCCTGACCGTGGCGGATTTCAAGCGGGTAGTGCAATCCCCCCGACAAATCGGTTTAGGGGTTTTCCTGCAATATGCGGTGATGCCATTGGCTGCTTTCGTGATCGCCAAAGCGCTGAGGCTACCTGATGAGTTGCTGGTCGGCCTGGTGCTGTTAGGCAGTTGTCCTGGCGGGACAGCCTCCAATGTCATCTGCTATTTAGCCCAAGCCAATGTCGCGCTGTCCATCACGCTAACGCTCACCTCAACGCTCCTGGCCGTGGTGGCAACGCCGGTGCTGACCTGGCTCTATGTGGGTCAACAAGTGCCGGTGCCGGTCAACAGCATGTTGATCAGTGTCCTGAAAATCGTGCTGGTGCCTGTCGCGTTAGGCGTGGTGATCAATACCTTTTGGGGTCACGCGATGGCGCGCTTCAAAGCGGTCTTTCCCTTCATTTCCATGCTGGCCATCATCGTCATCATCGCCGTGATCGTCGCGTTGAGTCAGGAAAAGATCGCGGCAATGGGCGTCATGATCGCGCTGGCGGTGATTCTGCATAATCTGACAGGGTTGGTCAGTGGCTATTACGTGACGCGCTGGCTCGGTTTTGACAAAGCGACGTGCCGAACACTCGCGATTGAAGTGGGGATGCAAAATTCAGGGCTGGGCGTTGCCTTGGCGACACAATACTTTACGCCCTTGGCGGCGCTTCCCAGTGCGCTTTTCAGTATCTGGCACAATCTGTCTGGTTCGGCACTGGCCGGATACTGGTCGAGGACGTCGCTGGGTGCTGTCAAGAAGCACTTGACAACTATGGCCGATGAGAGAACCGAGGTATAACTGATTGCATTGCAGCGATAAAGAAATAATCAAATTTGCAGAATGATGGAATGGATCATGAAGCCACGTATTAGCATGGTTACGCTGGGCGTTTCGGATATCGAAAAAGCCATTTTGTTCTATGAAAAAGGACTGGGCTTTCCTCGGATGCCCTTTGCAGGAGAAGGCGTGGCTTTCTTCATGCTTAACGGGTCATGGTTATCCTTGTATCCCTGGGAGGCGCTGGCTGAAGATGCCACGGTCCCCGCGAAGGGAACCGGTTTTCGGGGCGTCACGCTGGCTCATGTCGTGACCAGCAAGGAAGAAGTCCATGCAATTATCGACCGAGCCGTGGAGTCAGGTGGTCAACGGATTAAACCCGCACAGGAGGTCTTTTGGGGAGGCTATTCAGGATACTTCGCGGATCCTGATGGACATTTGTGGGAGGTTGCGTGGAACCCCTATTTCTGGCCAGGGCCTCAAGATGAAGCGGAGTGATCGCTCAAGACTTGCACAATATGGCGAAAAACAACACGTTGTCTGGTAAATTCTGCCATTCTCTTTGAAAAGGTGCGCAATGAAATCATCCATGACCGCAGGCATCCATCACCTTGGGTTGACCGTTTCCAAATTAGAAGAAACGGCCGATTTCTTTAAATCCATGCTAGGCTGGCGTGAAGTCAAACGCAAGGACGATTATCCCGCTATTTTTGTGAGTGACGGCACGATTATGCTCACCCTTTGGGCGATCAAGGAAGAGCCTTTCGTGCCTTTCAACAAGAATAAGCAGATTGGATTGCATCATGTGGCATTTTCAGTCGCAGACGAACCAACGCTCGAATGTCTTTACGAACGACTAAAAACAGCGGGAATTCCGTTTGAGTTTGGCCCTGAATTACTCGGGCCTGGCCCGGCTAAACACATGATGTGTTATGAGCCGAGCGGTATTCGCGTAGAGTTGATTTGGCCAGGTCAGTAACCTATGGATCGTCTTCTCTCGCTGAGAGGAGACTCATGTGAATAGGGGGCACTGGTCATCATGAAGCTCAGGCAATACCCAGGAAAAAACAGTGAAAGCCATTGAAATTATACCGGTCCTTAGAATCTTCGATGAAGACAAGGCCCGAGAGTTTTATGTTGAGTTTCTCGGCTTTGAGATCGATTGGGAACATCGCTTTGAAGCGGATACACCACTGTATATGCAGTTATCCCTTGGGCCTTGCCATGTCCACCTCACCGGACATCATGGCGATGGCTGCCCAGGAAGTGCGCTGATCTTTGATATTCAAGGCATCGAAGAATACCAGCAAAAGCTTCTTGCCAAAAAATACAAACACTCTCGCCCTGGCTGTGAAAAGACCGAATGGGGGACGATCGAGATGACCATCAACGACCCTTTCGGAAACCGGATCACCTTTTCCGAGCGGGTTTCTGCTGACATGGAAACTTCACGAGCGAGTGAGTGAATGAGTGAGTGAAGAGATGATCCAGTGATGCGAAGTAGATTATTACAACGTGAGTTTTTAAAAGATGGATTTGAGCGATGAGTCAATGGTTTCAAGAGACGGTATTGGAAGGGCAGTATGTTACCTTAATACCCCTGTGTCATGATCACAAGGAAGCGCTTATTGAAGCTGCTTCTGATGGTGGCCTTTGGGAACTCTGGTATACGAGCGTTCCTTCCCCCAACAATATCGAAGAATATATTTCATTTGCCCTGAGTGAGAATGAGTCGGATCGCGCTTTAGCCTTTGTGGTTATTGACAATGTGACAAAGAAGATTATTGGATCGACTCGATATACTAATGCCAAGCCCATGCATCGACGATTGGAAATCGGCTATACATGGTATGCCCAGCGTTTTCAGCGCACCGCAGTGAATACCGAGTGCAAGTTATTGCTTCTTGCCCATGCTTTTGATCAACTTCAGGCCATTGCTGTGGAGTTTCGTACCCACTGGCATAACCAGGCATC
>JAGRBY010000051.1 GCA_020433835.1 Anaerolineae bacterium
CGCTATAACTGTTGCCTAACAGTGCCCCGGATGCTCCGTTACGCTGCGTAAAGCTTTGTGCCCCGGCATCCCAGACAAAATCAGTTTCCTCGTCCGTTTCGGAATAGACCAGCCCATCATCAAAGTCGATGCTTTGCTTGTTGGCAATGCGAATCTTCCCATCGCGATGAACCGGCACGGGGGTCGGCGACGAGCCGCTGACCTCAATCTTTACCTCAGCCGTAGTTTCGCCAGCCTCATTCCGAGCCACCAACACATAAGTGGTATCCTCATCAGGCGAAACGGTTTTACTGCCCGGAGACACAACGCCTTCTTCCTCATCATCATACCGCAGGAAAGCAAACTGGGCATTTTCCAAATCCCATTTAAGGGTAACTTTTTCATCAGGCGTAATGGTGTACCGGTCGGCTGTGAAGCTGAAAATCGAGGGTTTTTGGGAAGCAGCCGCCGGCACGGGCGTGGCTGTTGGCTGAGCCACCTCTTCAATCGGCGGCGCGGAAGCGACCGGAACGCCTTCCGTATTGATAGCCTCGGAAAACTCCTCACTGGCCGCTACCCAACCGCGATCACCGGCATCGGAGGCAAACTCAATTTGCCACCAGCTTGAAAAATCGTTACGTCCCGTAATTTTAGCCGTATCCCCTTCCACCATCCGACCAATGATCGGATAGTTGGTGCCGGGGCCTTGCCGCACGTTGAGACCAACCAACATCGTGACCTTGGGGTCGTTGTCTACCGACTCCAACGGCGCGACTGTAGGCGAAGCAAAAGGCACCGGCGACGGGGTTGGGGTCGGAGCATCGACAACTTCTGCCGTTGGGGTAGGGTCAATCGCCGCAATTTCGGCGGTCGGTGCGGGTTCATCAGACGGCTCGATCGAGGCTTGACCGGCACCAATGACGCTGACGATAACCTGATCGGTCTTGCTGGCCGTTTGTTCAACATTGAACGCCGTTAGCGCAATAACGTGCGATCCGGCCTCTTGCGGTCGCCAGCGATAACTGGCTGTATACGAATTGACCGGCGGGCTGACGGTTTCGACCATCACTGCTTCGTCATTGATCGTCAACTCCACTTGCGCGACGCCTTCAACATCAGCAGCATTGAACGTTATCAAAATATCTTGGTCAACCGGCAAATTACTGTTCGCTTCCGGCGAGGTAATGTCGGCCACCGGAACGGCTGCTTGCTCCGGCTGGCTGTTTGTCCCAGAACAGCCCCAAAGCAAAAGGGGTATGCTTAACGCCGTTATCCACAGCGCCAGCAACTTCGCGTTTTTTCGATTCATTTTGAACGCATCTCCATAGTTTTCGAAAAATATGCTATTAAATTGTAACCCTGTAGCGCATGAGAGAGCAGTCGTGGTCGATAGGGTAAGTACGATGAGACTAGCGGCCGCAGCAGTCTATGAAGCTAGTTATGATCATACAAACCTTCGCGGTCGTTTTGTCGAACCAATAAAATATCCTTTACCATGCGAATGGTATCGCGAATGGGATGAACCTTACTTTCAGATTGATAGTACCAGTGAATGGGCACTTCAATAATCTTGTAGCCGCGTTTCTGAGCGATATAAAGCACTTCAACATCAAAGCCAAAACCGTCGATAGTTTGATGCGAAAATAAATCGGGCACCACTGAACGATGGAAGCATTTAAAGCCACATTGGGTATCTTCGAAGCCGGGAACGGCCAAAACTTTGACGACCCAGTTAAAAACGCGCCCCATGAGATGCCGATACCCCGGCTCGTTGTAGCGCACCGCTCCTTCACCCTCGCGGGAGCCGATGGCGATTTGATATCCATTTTGGCGCGGCGGCAAAAATTTGGGCAGCTCCGTTACCGGCATGGCTAAGTCAGCATCACATAAAAAGGCATACTCACCTTCAGACAGCAGCATGCCGGCTTTAACCGCATGCCCCTTGCCACCTCTTCCCGGCTGGATAAGCTGAATCCAGGGATACTCGGTGGCAAACTCACCTGCTATTTCGGCTGTTTTATCGTCACTGCCATCATCAACCACAATCACTTCCGACCGAAACTCTTGGGCCGTCAGAAAATCGACAAGTTTTAGCAGCGTTTTGGGTAGGCGACCTTCCTCATTGTAGGCAGGTATAATTACTGATAAGAGAACAGGGGTTGTATGTTGGCCGTTTATTGTCATCTTCTCCACATGAAAACGCTGGGTTTCCTTTCAAAATAAAAGCATGGCATGATACATAACGCGCCAGCTTTGCGCAAAACGAGAGGTTTTTTTGGACACGTTTACCGACTCCGCGTCGAACACGATAAAAAACAAACGCCGCTTCCTTGCCGTCAGCCTGGGGCTTTTTCTTTTTGCGCTATATCTTTTTACATATCGAGGCGGCTTTCACTCCGTCGACGAAGTCTCCATGTTCGCCGTAACCGAGAATTTCGTCAAATTTGGCCGAGTCAATACCGATCAGATCGCCTGGACGCAGTGGACTACCAGCCAGGCCGAGGCCCAGGGATTTTTTGGCGCGGATGGCCATGTCTATTCAAAGAAAGGGCTGGCTTTGTCGCTGGCGCAGGCACCGCTTTACGCGCTGGCGCTTTACTTGCCGGGCCTGGGCATGCTCCAAACCGTGTCGATGCTCAATGCCTTGATAACGGCGGCGACGGGCATGCTGCTTTTCATGTTTATCACCCGCATGAACTTCACCACCACCACGGCTTTGACAACTACGCTCACATTTGGATTAGCCACCATCGCTTTTGTCTATGCCAAGTACCTCTTCAGCGAACCGTTGGCGGGGCTGTTGATTCTTGTCGCTGCCTATATGCTTTATGCCTATCGACAGGAGGGGGGTGGGCGGCACGTGGTTATTGCCGGTTTCGCTGCCGGTCTGGCGGTTGTGGCCCGGGCGAATAACCTTTTTTTGCTGCCTGTTTTTGGCCTTTACTTAGTCTGGATTACGTGGCCTTCATCAACAAAGCACCGGTTTTCTTTTTTTATGCCGCTGCTGGTATTTGGCGCGGCTCTCGTGGTGCCTGGCCTCATTCTATTAGGCTACAATACGATTCGTTCCGGCAATCCGTTTCAAACCGGCTATGATCTGACACTTTTCTCATCGAATATAGCCCTTGGTCTTTACAAGCTCTTATTTAGCCCGCTGCGCGGACTCTTTGTATACAGCCCCATTTTACTGCTGTGTTTGCCCGGCTGGTGGCTTCTGCGCAAACGCCATCCCGCCGAAAGTTGGCTGCTGGCCGGTCTCATCGCTGTTACGGTGGGGCTGTTCGCGGCGTGGTCATCCGGTGAAGGGCTTTCGTGGGGCAGCCGTTTTTTGGTGCCGATCGTTCCGCTTTTCGCGCTGTGCCTGGCTCCCATTATCGAACATGTTACGGGTAGCAGGGTTGCGGGGGACAAGGTTGCAGGGTACAGGGTTGCACAAAAACACGATATAAAACCCTCCCCACGCCATTCGACACGTTCTATGTTCTACGTTCTACGTATCCTTTTTTATGTGCTGCTCATTCTCTCCTTCTTCATTCAGATTCTCGGCGTTGCCATTAATCCCTGGGTTTATCTGTCCCAAATTCAGACCGATTTCGGCGGCGAGTTTTTTTTGGAAAACACCGCTGCCCTGTATGATTTTCGCTACAGCCAAATCAGTGGTCAACTGCTCAACTGGTCCGTCACCCATTCCGATATCGCCTGGTGGCAGCCCTGGGGATTTGATGGGGTTGCATTTGGCCTCAGTTTAGGGTTTGTGATGGTGGCCGGTTGGCTTTTGTGGCAGAGTGGCAGGGTTGCAGGGTTGCAGGGTTACAAAGTTGCAAAGTTGCAGAGTGACAGAGTTGCATGGTTACGAAACAACAATGGTTTAATAATGGGGCGCATGCCTATGCTTAGCCTCAGCCTTGGCCTTAGCCTTCTCTTTTCTTACGCCCTCCTGGCCCGCTACAACTACACCGACCGACAGTTTGGCCCCCCGAACGACTCATACACGCAAACGTTGAATCGTGTTGCCATCGACTCACAGCAACCGATTGTGACGGTGGCCCAGTACCATTACCATATTCCGATGAACCGTTTTAAAGCGTCTGTACCGCTCATAGGGTTTGCCCAACAGGGCTGGCCGCTGCCGGATACGGCTCTGCCCCTGCTGGAGTCGGCCACCGCAGGCGATAGCATTGCCTTGGTCACTATCGGCTTCCCACCGGGCGCACCGGACAACGCCGCCGAACAGTGGCTGGCCCGCCACACCTTCAAAATAAGCGATGAATGGCTGCCCGATGAGGTTCGGCTGGCACGCTTCACCGCCGTTCAGCCCACCGCTACCCGCCGCATCGAAGCTACATTTGACCAGACAATCCAACTGACTGCTATCAAACTGCTGACGACGATTTCGCCTGGCCAACCACTGCCGGTTGAATTTACCTGGCAGCCCCTGGCTTCGCCTCAGGCCGATTACAACCTTTTTCTGCAATTGCTCAACATCGACGGCACACTCATCGCCCAGCATGACAGCCCGCCCAACGGCGGCTACACGCCCACCTCCAACTGGACCACGCATGAAGCCGTCATCAGCCGCCACGCGCTGGCTCTCCCGCCGAATTTACCCGCCGGCGATTACCGCCTCATTGCCGGACTGTATGATCCAACCACCGGCCGGCGTCTCCCGACCGATACCGGCTCTGATTTTGTCGAGTTGGGTAACGTGACGGTTCAAAGCAGCAATGTTGCCGTGGTGAGAGATTGAGATTGGAGACTGGAGATTAGAGATTGGGAAATAAGGGTATTTTGACGCTTCACCATTTTCATCCTTATCATCATTGGCAAAGGCGGCGCGGCACTCTATAATAGCAGTCTTATGCATCGAAATAGACGGACTGCAAAATTTATCGTAACGCTGCTGACGCTGGTGGCCTTTGCGTTGCGCGTTTACCACCTCGACAGGCAAAGCTACTGGATCGACGAAGCCTGGACACTCTTTTACGCCGACCAATCGCTGGGCGAACTGTGGCTTTATCTTCAAACCATTCGGGCCGCGCCGCCGCTTTACCATGTGCTGACAATTTACTGGGTCGATTGGCTGGGCAACGGTGAGTACGCCCTTCGTTTTCTCTCTGTGATCACCAGTACGATGGCCATCCCGTTGATCTATCGGCTGGGCCAAACTCTGGGTGGCCGCCGGCTGGGATTGGTGGTCGCCCTGCTGATGACCGTCGCTCCCTACCAAATTTGGCACGCGCAGGATGCCCGCAACTACAGCATGCTGACAGCCGCCTCGATTATGAGTATGTGGGCTTTCTTCAATCTCTGGCAGCGCGGCGACTGGCGTTGGTGGCTGCTCTATGTGCTAAGTACCTTGTGGGCTATTTTCACCCACTATCACGGGCTGGTGGTCATCGGCATTCAGGGCCTTTATTTTTTGCTAACGGTGCGGCAAAACTGGCGCTTCTATTTGCCCTGGGCCGGAACCCTGCTGGTGATTATGGCCCCCTTTGTCGTTTGGTTAACCGTCGGCTCGACGCTGTGGCAAAGCGACCATTGGCTGCCCTTTGTCGGGTTGTGGGACTCGTACCTACGCAGCGCGAAGGCTTACAGCATCAATGAACTGGTACCACAGCCGCAAGCCACTTATCTTACCCTCGTGTTTGTTATTTTCTATGGTTTCGGTCTTCTCTACGCTGCCCGGCGGTACGGCTGGAACCTTTTGGCCTTACTTCTGGTCTTTACCCTGGCTCCGAACATCGCTACCTGGCTTTACAGCCAAATTGGCACGCCCGTTTACCTCGAACGGTATCTTATCGCAGTGCAGGTCGGCTACCTCCTCACCGTGGCCCTCGGCATTCTGGCCGTCGCTGATTGGGTGGCAGGTTGGCAGGGGCGCAAGGTGGCAGGGTGGCAAGGTGGCAAGGTTGCAGGGTCGCAAGGTGGCAAGGTTACAGAGTTACAGAGTTACAGAGTTGTAGAGTTGCAGGGTGGCAGGGTGACAGAAAAATCATCCATTTCCACTACCTCCCCATCTCCCAATCTCCAGTCTCCAGTCTCCAGTCTCCAATTACCAATTACCAACTTCCTCCTCTTCCTGTTGCTTCTTCCTTTTTTAGCCATCAGTCTTTTCGTTCTCTCCCACCACTACAGCGATCCTGTCTACGCCAAACCCAACTGGCGCGGCGTTATCGAGATGATCGAAACCTACAGCCAACCCGGCGACGCCATCCTAATGACCGGTGACGGCGGCGAAAAGCTGTTCGATTTCTATTACCGGGGCGATCTGCCGATTTACCACGATTTTAATACCCCGGTGCCCCCACCCGACGCGGCTCGGCAGCGCATCGCCGAGATTGCGGCGGAGCACAAGCGGTTGTGGTACACACCTTATGGGGTCGATATCGACGCTACCCTCGAAAATTGGCTGGCCGAACACAGCTATCCGGCCTGGCAGAGTTGGTTGGGGCGTAAGCGGCTGGCGCTCTACAGCCTGACAGCGCCGGAAATGACGCACGCCATAAACGCGCGCTTCATCGATGCCGACGGCCATGGCGTAACGCTCAACTCCATCACACTGCCGGTCCAGCCGACAGCCGCCGGTGACCTGCTGCCGCTCTCGTTGGAGTGGCAAACGGACGCGCCGCTCACGCAAAATATCCAGCTCTCGCTGCGGTTAATTAACAACTTCGGCGATACCTTCACCCAAAGCGACTGGCCGCCCTTAACCGCCACGCAGCCAACCACCACCTGGCCCCTCGCCCAGCCCATCACCGACCACCGCAGCCTCTGGATTCCGGCCGACACTCCACCCGGCGATTATCTGCTGCAATACGTCATCTACGATCCGGCTTCAGGACAAGCGCTGGGGCAGCCGCACACGATGGCAGGTATCGCTGTCGATCCGGCTGACATTGTTGTGCCGGTAGCGGCACTATCCATTCCCAACTACGCCGCTCGGCCTCTGGCTGATATGACCTTGCTGGGTTACGCCGCCCCGGAGAAAATTCAACCCGGTCAAGAGATGTGGCTTTGGCTTTACTGGCAGCCTAACCATCCCCTCAACCCAAAAACGCAAATTCGCCTACAACTTGAAGCGGGAGAAGTACAATCGACAGCCGATTTTTCCCTTGTAGCCGACTCTGAAGATGTCGCCGCATGGCAACCGGGGCAAGTCCGGCGCACGGTCTATCATCTACCCACCAACCCACGACTGGATGGCACGACCGCTCACCTAACCGTAGCGCTGCTCGATGCCGCTGGTGCAATCGAAGCCGAGACATCTGTGACAGAAATCGCTCTTGAGACGCGCCGGCATCAGTTCGACTCGCCGGACATCGAGACACCTCTCGAAGTCAATTTTGGCAACCCGACCGAAATCACGCTGCTAGGCTCGACGATTTCAACAGATAGTCTTGAGGACGTGGCGGTTAGTGATCAACCCTCAACTATTCGCCTGACGCTCTACTGGCAAGCGCAGCAAGAAATGGAGACGAACTACACCATCTTCATCCAACTGCTCAACCCGGCCGGGCAGGTTGTGGCCCAGGTTGATCAGCAGCCGTTGGCCGGGGCAGCGCCCACCACCACCTGGCTGTCCGGCGAAATCCTAACCGACAACTATACCCTCGCACCGTCAGCACCTCTCCAAGCCGGTGATTACCAACTGATTGCCGGCTTCTACAACGCCGCCACCGGCGAGCGACTGCCGGTCGATGGCGGCGGCGATTTTGTGGCGTTGGGGCAACTTCCGGTACAATAACGGTATTATGATTCACGTTACCAACACCATCACCCTTGACGACAACGAAATACAGCTTGAGGCGATTCGCGCATCCGGGCCGGGGGGACAGAATGTCAACAAAGTAGCGACGGCGGTGCAACTGCGGTTTGATGTAGCCCAATCGCCCAATCTACCGGAAGATGTTCGGGAACGTCTGAGGCGCTTAGCGGGGCAGCGGCTCACCAAAGACGGCGTCATCATCATCGAAGCCCAGCAGTTTCGCACGCAAGAGCGCAACCGGCAGGATGCTATCGACCGATTGGTGGCTCTTATTCGCCGGGCTGCCGAGAAGCCTAAAAAGCGCCGTCGCACCACACCCAGCCAGGCAGCAAAAAAGCGGCGCTTACAAGAAAAGCGCCGCCGGGGAGACCAAAAACGTTTACGCGGGTCAGTTGATTACGGGGACTAAGTTTGAAACACCTCGTCTGATGGTCGAGAAAGCCGATGGGGTAGTTTGATGAAGCCGTTGACGAGCATCACCCCGGCTAAAATAAGGGCACAGCCAACATAGGCATTCCAGGTCAATTGCTCATTCAAAACAACGACACCTAACACAAGACCGACAATCGGCACCAGGTACGTCACCATCGACACGTGTGAGGCACTCATTTGCTTGATGAGGCGGTAATACACAATATACGATAGCGCCGTGCCGAACAGAGCCAGAGCCAGCACCGCCCCAATTGCATTTACTGAAGGAAGTGTCAGGCTGAAAGGTTTGTCGATGAGTAAGGCCAGCGGTAAAGCATAGACCGTGGCCATCCCCAATTGGGCCGTGGGTGCAACCAGAGGCGGCAGATCGCGTAGGTAAGTGCGCGTGTAAACAATGGCGATGCCGTAGCTGGCGGCAGCGGCTCCCACCGCGATCAAGCCCCACAGGCTGGCGTGGACTCCCCCACGCAGCGAAGGCAGTACAAAAAAGAGCAGGCCCCCAAAACCAACAAACAAACCCAGTGACTTACCCGATGTTAACCGATCATCTTTTGTTAAAAAGTGGGCCAACAGAATGGCGTACAGCGGCGAAGTTCCGTTGAGAACAGCCGCCAGAGCACTATCGACGTGCTGCTCACCAAAAACCAACAGAGCAAACGGCAGTGCATTGTGAAGTAGTCCGGCCACGGCGAAACGAGTCCAGATAGGGCCAAATTTCGGCAAACGGCCCCCCTGCCAGCGCAGAATACCATACAAAACCAAGGTGGCGATGCCAACCACCATCAGTACGGTGGTAAAAGGGGGAATTTCGGCTACCGCCACTTTCACAAAAAGAAATGAGGATCCCCATAGAAGTGCCAGAAAAAATAACCTAAAGAAGTTTGTGAGGTGCATAATTTAGTCCTTACATCGTGATAAGTGTGGTCTTCTCTAGCATAGGCTAAACACTCACAAGATGTAAGGGCTAAAAGTCCTCAATAATTGGGCCAAAGGTACTTACAAAAATTGCCCGAAAGTCACATGCGGAGGAAAATCAATGTGGCAGATAACAACAGGCTAAGGCTGAGGCTAAGGACAACAGTATGAAAACGCGTCACTCGATAAAAAACGCTTTTTTCTTAACCTTCGCCTTAGCCTCAACCTTTACTTTATACTAGACGTACCAGACTGCTGAACAGATATCGGCGCATCCGTTCGGCGAGGCTGTAATTGGAACAGCCCGTTGACGACCATTACACCGGTCAAGATGAGCGCACAACCAACATAGGCATTCCACGTCAGTGTCTCGTTGAGAACGACCACACCTAAGAATACACCAAAAACGGGAATAACGTACGTGACCATCGAGACAAAAGAGGCATTGGCCTGCTCGATGAGGCGATAGTAGATGACAAACGCCAACGCTGTCCCGAAGGCTGCTAACACAAACAGCGATCCGGCAGCAGCTAAAGAAGGCATCGGCAGGGTGTACGGACGCTCTAAGAACAGCGACAGCGGGATCATGTACAGAGTCGCCACGGTGAGTTGCGCCGTAGGGGCGATCAAAGGCGGCAGGCCACGCAGATTCAGGCGAGAGTAAACCATCGCCACGCCGTAGCTAATCGAAGCAATAACCACAGCGATGAGTCCCCATGAAGTGGCTTCGAGACCGCCCGTCAAAGAAGGCGCGATTAAGACAATCAACCCACCAAAACCGATCAAGACGCCGACCATTTTGCCTGGTGTTATGCGATCATCACTGACAAAAATATGAGCAAATAAGATAGTAAATAACGGAGTCGCACCATTGCTAATTGCGGCCAGAGCGCTGTCGATGTACTGCTCGCCCCAATTGAACAAAGTGAACGGCAGCGCATTTTGAACCAGGCCCATTACCGCGAAATGAAACCAGATCGAGCCAAACTTTGGCAAGCCGCGCCCCTGCATCTTCAAAATGATAATGAGGATCAAGGCCGCAATACCAACCCGGCCAAGGACCATTGTCAACGGCGGTATTTCATGGACGGCAATCTTTATAAATACAAAGGATGGCCCCCACAAAGCAGCCAGTAAAAAGAGCCACAAAAGATTCTTTAAGCGCATAGCACGTTTCTCTCCCTGAGATTTTCTAGCAGCAAGCCTGCTGCGGCACAAGCCCTACCAAATCAGAACGCTCTTTTTCGCTGCGAACTTCTAACACAAGGGGAGTTTTACCCAGAGCCGAAATCAACACGACATCTTCGCTTGAGCCAAGATTGGCCCGCTCGCCCCGAACTAAAAACATATCACGGCCATTCATCGTTACCCAGGCATTGCCCGACACAACCCGTACTTCGCTGTAGCTTTGCGGAATGCGGCAGACCTCGTTTTTATACAGCACCAAACGCAGCATAGGAACCAATGCGGCCGGCTGCTCACCAAAACCAGATGACGACTGTTTTACATAGTGCTTCATAAGACCTCCCCTTTCGTAAAAATCGACCAAATTATCGCGTGTGTCGGCCACCGGCAGTGGTAACTCGGTAACGTGGGCTTGAATAGTTTGCCAGCCCAGATGTTTTGCTACCGATACCCGGTGATGGCCGTCGATAACGAAATAGCGATCATCCACTTTATAAAGCTCGATGGCCGGAACTCCGGAACCGATTGTGACCAAGGTATAGACTTTTCGCCAGCGCTCCCGGCTTGAATAATCGCCCGAGCGCGGCAGGAAGTTACGGGTATAATCTTCGCTTCGGCCTACGCTGCCAACAATGGCTGTTAGCGGAATATCTTGCAGACCGCGATCCACCGTGAGATCAGCGTTGAAATCCTCAATCGCCTCGCTAAACGGGAGTAAATGAACACGTTGGCCGCGAATACGGTCGAAGAGCGTTTGCCAAAACCCTTTTGTTTTAGCCTGATTAAATTCGGCATCACTTTTAATAAAAGCCATCGTTTCCATATTTATGCTAACGATATTCATGATGGATCTCCTAAATTGAATGGTGTAACTTTTCTGCTAAATCAGAACTCTACGGTTGGGCAGCCAGCGTACGCTGAATCTGATTAATATGCGCCTCACCGTGGGCGGCGTATGACTCTAAGAAATCATCAACGGTCATTTCGCCTACTTCCGGATGCAAACCGGAACGACGCCACTCCTCATCATTTAAGCTTTCAAACAGCGTCACCCAGCGTCGATGTAACCCCGTCAAAATCAGCAACGACGTTTCCAACGTCGCGCTGTCAGCATCAACCAACTCAGCCCAGGCTTCTTGATCATAAGGCCGTAACGTCGGGTATTCTTCGGTCAGAATAAGTTTCACCCGAATGTAGCTGTTCATGTGCGAGTCGGCTACGTGATGAATATTTTGGGCTACGGTCCACTCATCGGTTAAGTACGGTGTAGTCAACTGCTCGTCAGAAAGACCATGAACCAATTCTTTTAGCTGGTTCGGCAAATTTCTTATTTTGTCGATTAAGTTTCGGCGCTGTGTTTGCGTCAACATCATCATCTCCTTTTGTAAACTTGCCTCTATTTTATCATCAGTGTATTATCAAGTAAAGCGAACGTTTTAGATAGTTACTATCGATATATCCGATAGGAGATTTTATGGAGACACGCCAACTTACAACTTTTCGGGCAGTTGCCCAGACCCTCAGTTTTTCAAGAGCAGCCAATCTGCTTAACTACGCGCAATCAACGGTATCCTCACAAATCCAAAGTTTGGAAGAAGAGTTAGGCGTAGCGTTGTTTGATCGGCTCGGCAAAAGCATTGTGCTTACCGATGCCGGCCAACGGTTACTGGGTTACGCTGAAAAGATACTTAACCTGACCGATGAAGCGCTAGCCGTCGTCTCAAATGCCGATACCCTGACCGGCTCCCTAACCATTAGCGCCCCCGAAACCTTATGCACCTATCGCCTGCCTAAGGTGCTTCGCCAGTTTCGCCGCCAATACCCTAAAGTACAAATTGCCTTCCATCCCGAATTCGATCTGGATGTTAAACGGCGCTTACAGGAAGGTCACGCCGATGTTGCCTTTACCATGAGCGAGCCATTTCAAAAGCCGGGCTTAAATGTTGAGCCATTGGTCAGGGAACCACTTTTAATCGTAGCCTACCCCGAGCACCCGCTGGCTCAAGCCGAAAGTGTGACCTTTGCTGACCTGCATGAAGAGTCATTCTTACTAACCGAAGCTACATGCAACTATCGACGTCTTTTCGAGCGAGCCTTAAATGCGGCCGGTATTCTGGCTCAACCTATGGAATTTCACAGCATCGAAGCCATCAAACAGTGCGTGATGGCCGGCATTGGCCTCTCTTTACTGCCCCTGGTCTCGGTTAAATCAGAGATCGACCGAGGTCAACTGGTGGCGATCAATTGGAGCGGCCGTGATTTCGAGGTGGTAACGCACGTGGTCTGGCACGAAGATAAATGGGTATCACCCGCTTTAAGCGCGTTTCTCGATGTGGTTCGCGATTGTATAACCGCTCCCCAACCCATTGTCAGTTCCCAGACTACCATTACTCTGTAGCCGCCGGCACAACCGTTAAACTCTCTTTAAACGTTGACAAGACAATATTTGTCGTTGAGCGCGAGATACTGGCCTGGGTGCGAATACGTTCAATAAGGCGTTCCAATTCTTTGGGGTTGGCTACGCGCACTTTGAGCACATAGCAATCCTCGCCGGCTACGCCGTGGCACTCCAACACGTCCGGCTCGACCAGCGCGACTTCCATCACCTTGTTTTTGGATTCCACGTAATTTTCTACCAATCCGCTAACCGTTAGCCGTATAAAGGCGGTAATTGGCTTGCCCAACGCCTCGGCATCTACCACAGCCGTATAACCTTTGATGATACCCTTGCGCTCCAATTTGCGAACTCGCTCGTAAACCGTCGATGTTGTCAAACCAACTTTTTCGGCCAAAGCTGCGTTTGACAAGCGACCATCCTGTTGTAAAAGATCAATAATTTGGCGATCAATTTCGTCAATCATTCGGTAAAATCCATATATATCCGTCAATTATTCTAATAAATACCCATTACACAGGATATTTTACGATACATCAATAGTTTTGTAAAGAGCCAATTTTGCAAAGTGGGAACAGACCAATTTTTGATTTACTTGCATTTATCATAAACTATTCGGTAATGGTTAACCACCCGATTCTTGCGCATGCATCCCTTGTTTTGCCTAGCTCGATGGCGAATCATTTTATGGATTAATCCCTGAACAAACAAGGTGACAGTCACTTTTTGATTAAGAATGTACGTCCGTTTGGCCCAAATAGGTCGATTTATCATGGCCAAGTGACTGTCACCTTTTGAATTGCGTAAGTCATATTTATTTTTCATTACATTTTATAGGAGCCACAACCCAACATGACATCGAACAAACTCTCTCTTTTTCCTCTGACTACTACTGTAAATCAACAAACCCATATCGCCATTAATGGCCACGATACCGTTGACTTGGCTCAACAACTTGGCACCCCGCTTTACATTTACGATGTTGAGACCATTCATCACCAAATAGCCACCTACCAAAAGGCATTGGCGGGCTATGCCGGTTCGCACCAATTAACATACGCCAGCAAAGCGTTTCTCTGTACCGCCATGGTCCAGCTTATGGCCGGCGCAGGCGTTGGGCTGGATGTTGCCTCGGCCGGCGAAATTTTTATAGCGCAACACGGCGGGGCCGACCCGGCAGCGATACACCTGCATGGCAACAACAAAACCTCATTCGATTTGAGCGAGGCACTGCAAGCCGGAGTGGGGCGCATTGTAGTCGATAATGCCGCCGAGTTTGAGCGATTGGCCGCCATGGCGGCTGAGCGTAATCAGCCGGTCAACATTTGGCTGCGTATCACCCCGGATGTTGCGGTTGAAACCGTTCACGCTTACACCGTAACAGGCACGGCCGACAGCAAATTTGGGTTCCCTCTCGATCAGGCCGAAGCCTTGGCTCAACAATTGTTGACGGATAAGAATCCATGGATTACCCTAAAAGGCTTGCATCTCCACCTGGGATCACATTTTCATGATGCCGAGCCGGTTTCTCACGCCTTGGATCGCTTACTCGATCTGGCGGCGAAGCTGCGCGATGACGCCGGCTGGACGTTGAGCGAACTATGTGCCGGAGGTGGCTGGGGGGTGCGCTACTACCCTGATGATCCACCAATGCCGATTAAGCCGTTTGTAACCGGCATTGTAACCGCTATCGAGCAGGGCTGTCGAACGCGAAATTTACCTCTACCTCAACTTTTTCTGGAGCCGGGCCGATCGCTCGTAGCCCAGGCTGGTGTGGCTCTGTATAGCGTGGGGGGACGCAAAGTTATTCCTGATGTACGAACGTATGTAAGTGTTGATGGGGGATTGGCTGATAATCCGCGTCCGGCGCTATATCAAGCCCAATATACAGCTTTACTGGCGAATCGAGCCAACGAGCCGGAGATGGAAACGGTTGCTGTGGCCGGCCCTTTTTGTGAGAGCGGGGACATTCTCATTCGGGCTGTCGATTTGCCGCTGGCTAACCCCGGCGACATTATGGCTGTACCTGTCGCCGGAGCTTATCAGTTGTCGATGAGCAGCAATTACAACGCGGCTTTAAAACCGGCCGTCATTTTTATTGATGGGTCTGAAGTAAAATTGGTTCAACGCCGAGAGACATTTGAGGATTTAGTCCGGCGCGATGCTGCGTCGCTTTAAGCTACATACAGCCGCGAGCGTATCCATTCGACCATATTTTGCCACGTGCTACGATTTTCGGCTCGCGTACGGAGGTGGTAGCTGGTTCGCGCCAAAGCCTGGGTCATAGCTTCGCCATCAGGATAGCGACTGCGTGGGTCTTTGGCCATCGCCCGCAGGATGATCCCTTCCGTTTCCGCCGAAATCCGGGCCACGCTGGAAGGGTTGGGGGGTCTTTCATAAATATGGGCATGCAGCATCTGGGGCGTCGTGCCTCGAAACGGCAGCCGACCGGTAGACATTCGGTATAAAACAACCCCTAAGCTGTAAAGATCGGCCCGATGATCAACAGACCGATTTTGAGCGGCTTGCTCAGGAGCCATATAAGCCGGGGTGCCGACAATGTGCCCCTCTTTGGTGAGGGTAGGGTCATCCCAGGCTTGAGCTACGCCAAAGTCTGTGAGCATGGCGTGATCATCGGCCGAGATCATAATGTTGGAAGGTTTGACATCGCGATGGATAATACCATGTCGATGGGCATACGCCAAAGCATCGGCAATTTGCCAGGCAATTTCAACAGAGGCTAGCTCGGTTAATTTAAGTTTTCGACGTAAACGGGCATCCAAAGTTTCACCGGTGGCAAAGGGCATAACCATATAGGCTCGACCATCGATCTGGCCGGTATCTAAGACGGAGATAATATTAGGATGATCAAGGCCCGCAGCAGTACGGGCCTCACGCTGAAAACGGGTGAGTAAAAGCTCTTCTTCTCCATTAGGAGGGGGGAAAAATAATTTGAGGGCAACAACTTTATTGGTAGGGGTTAGCGCCCGATAAACAACGGCAACGCTTCCGCGCCCTACAACGGACTCAATGGTGTATGAGTCTATTTTTTGTCCAATATAACTTTGTTCAGTCACGGCTACACCTAAAAGAAGATCGAAACGAATTACAGACTGGGCAGGGACGGTAGCTGTAACGAAACTGGCTCCGTTGCCAATTACCCTGTTGTTTCGAATTTGCTTACCAATAGTGGAAGCAAAGGTTCAAATTTGTTCTTAGCTATTATATCATAATTTCCATGTTTGACTACTCTAAATAGGGAAGTTGTGAAACATGAAAACTTGCTACTGAGAAAAAGAAAGACCTGACGCTTCACAAGAGCTAAAAATCGCCGCCAGGCCTACTGCCCTAAATTTTATGAAGGCACTATTCAGTTGGTTTGAGCAAAGCTTAATTGTGGTGTACGGGTAGAAAACCCTCATGGTTACCCAAGGCATACTCAACCGATTTACAGAGTTGATCAACATTAAAAGGTTTCTTGAGATAACCGTCGATGTTCATTTTTTCAACATCATCACAAAATCGCCAAAAATCACTACATGACATCAAAACAATACGAGCATTAGGTAAAATTTGGCGCACTTTTTTAGCCAATTCTAAACCATCCATATCCGGCATATCATAATCCGTTAAAATAAGGTCGAATGGCTGCTGCTGAAGTTCAACGAGGGCTTTCGCTGCACTGGGGCTAACGACAGCATGATAATGAGGCATCAATTGTCTAAACGTATGCAGTAAAAGTACACGTACCGGGGTAGTATCATCAACAATCAAAACACGCCTTTGTTGCATTGATTTTCTCCTAATTCTAATGATACCATTGATTAATATTCAATTTTAGAAAGATGTTGGAAAACGATTGGAATATTACAATTCTTTAACAAAATGTGGTGTTACCAGTATAAATTTTTCAGAATTTACTACCCTAATTTATTGTACTATGAAGTAAACGTTTTGTCTATGGGGAAAGTTTGACGAAGATGTTAAATTTTCGAGATTTATTCAAGTTGCTACTTATCTTTTACCGTTAGGTTGCACACAAACGCGCGTACCATTTTGTCACATTAGAGGCTATAACTATCTCGTACGCCTATTTTGACAGTAATCGTAGACTCAATTGAGACGATAGGGACAACAAAAAAGTAGGGCAACCTTAAGATTGCCCTACAAAGCCTATTTTCAAAGAGGAATTCTTGTGGAGGTAACTTACTTACTACAAAGCCCCACCGCCGATTTGTCCTAAAAGACGGCGGTAGCCTTCGACATCATCCGGCCCTAAATTGATAATAGCCTGAATAGTTTGAACTGCTTCATCACGCAAACCTTTTTCCAGCTGCATTTCGCCTAAAGCATCATACTCGGCAATGGCTTGCGACTTCTTATTGTTTTGAGCATAAGCAATGGCTAACCGTTGACGCAAATTCAAATTATCAGGATAGAATGAAGAAAGTTCCTTAAGCAGTTCTAATACCTGACGCGGGTCTTGGCGCTGGTAAATACCAATTAACTTGTCTAAGGTAGAGGTTGCATCCGATAGTTTATTTTGCCTAAAGTAAAGTTCAGCCAATCGACGTAAGAAAAGCTCATTTTTCGGATCGAGTTTATGTAATTCTTGATATGAGGCAGCCGCATTGGCCCAATCAAAACGCTGATTGTATATATCGGCCATGCGACTTAAGATATCGACTTTTATGTTGTCGGCATCATGGCTGCTGTTGGCCATGCGCAGTGCTTCATTATATTTTTCAAGGGCACGCTCAACCTGAGCCAACTGATAATACGAATCGGCCAACACTAAATATTGTCGCAGCGCTTGTTGGGGATTGCCCAGAGATGTATACACATCGATCAACTTTGAGCGCACAGTAACATCCATAGGAGCCAGTTTTAGAATTCTTTGGTACATATTTACCGATTGATCGGGCTGGTTGCGCATTTGATAGACATTAGCAATGTACAGATATTTGGTAATCGCATGATCGGTTCGATCTTGCTTCAGCATAATTTCCGCCAGACGTGAATGGAGCGGCAGAAAAGAGGGTGCCTTTTGGATGGCCCGCAAACACTCTTCCGATGCGGTTGAGAGGAGGTTGTTTTTCATATACTCGCTGGTTAACGCCAGCGTGGTAATAACCACTTCGGTTTCCGGTGTCTCTAAAAACTCAGCCAAGCTCATGGTATCCTTTTCATCGCCAACCTTGTTCATCCGCTGCCGGGCATCATAAACACGTTGCTGCCAGTCGGAATTGGCAAAAAATCGCTGTAAGGTTTCGGCAAACTTGTTGAGCTTGTTGGCATCAACCTGGCCGGTATAACCATTGGCCAAATTATCGTACGTTTGAGCCAAAGCGTATGAGCGCTGTCCGCTCACGGTTTGGAGATCGAGGGTTTTCAAAGCTTCGATAAAATATTTTGCCGCCAGGTCGAGCTTGCCGGCGTTTTGATAAATCAACCCTAAGCTGAATAACGAACTAATCTTAAATTTCGGATCGGTAGCCGAGCGTTCCAGCATTTCAGCGGCTTCATTAAGCTGACCGCGCTCGCGGTATAAAAAGCCGAGATTGAAATACATCGCTCCCAGGTTAGCCCCTGAATGAATAGCCTGTTGATAAATATTGATAGCCTCGGGAATATTCTCGTTACTTTGTAGATCGAGGGCCTGCATAATGACCATAGCGTGGGGGTTATCGCTGTCTTCAAAAAGGATATTGGCCAGATCGGCTAGCGCGTCCTGACGAGCACCATCGATTAGACCACCGGCAGGCCGATTTGCAACCTCAATATGGTCTATCCCAAACAGATCATCTTCGCCAAAAAGATCAAGCTCTTCATCAAACTCCGGCACCGGTTTTACCGGTTCAGGAGGCGCTTCGCCAATTTTCTGGGGTTGGATGGGCGAACCGGTTTCCAGCGCCTCAAAAGCAGCCGTAATGCCCGGATCATCGGGCAACAGCATCTGAGCGGCTTCGACATGCTTTGTGGCTTGCGCATTATCGCCTCGACGTTGGTACATCAACGCTAAATGAAGATACTCACGAGCAGCTTGCCTAATTTTACCCTGTCGGGCCAGCGCATCGGCTATTTTCATGTGGGCATTGGTCTGTCCTGAAGACAACTTCGTAGCCCGCGTCCAGGAGTCGATTGCCGAATCAATATCTTCCTTAGAAGCATGGACGTTTCCAACGCGCAAGTAGGTTTCAGCCGCGGCGTCTAATTGCCCGGAACGCTCCTGAATATCGGCCATATGCCCCAAAGCATTGAGGTTGGTGGGATTGAGCTTGAGAACCTGCGAAAAACCGCGCCGCGCTATCTCAATTTGATCCATAGCCAACGCTACCCGACCAAAACCCATAATGGCCGCTTCGCTGTTGGGAAATTCAGCCAGCGCAAATCGATATGCCCGCATCGCTTCGGCCCATTTACCTTCTTGGCTAAAACGATCGGCGTGAGTCATCGCTACTTGAAATTTTCGTTGATCACCAGCCACTTTTACGCCTCACACATGTATTGTTAAAAAATCTACGAATCAGAGAATATTCCTTAGTCGGCCAAAAGCACGGCTAAGATTCCCTTCTGAGCATGCAGTCGATTTTCGGCTTGTTGGAAAAGCAACGACTGCGGGCCATCGGCTACTTCATCGGTAATTTCCTCACCGCGATGGGCGGGCAAGCAATGGAGCACAATCGCCGTAGGTTTGGTTTTGGTTAATAGTTCACTATTAAGTTGATAGGGAGGAAAAACTTCCAGGCGGCGGGCACTCTCGGCTTCTTGGCCCATGCTGGTCCAAACGTCGGTATAAACTACATCCGCATCTAATACGGCTTCCGTGGGGTTCTCGGTTTCAGTGAGTGTCAATTCTTGCTCAGCAGCCAGTTTATGGCCGCTTTCAATAACCTCAGGCGGCAGGGTGTAGCCCTCAGGTGAGGCAATACTAAAGTGAGCACCCAGCTTCAGGGCGATGGTCATCAACGAATTGGCCATATTGTTGCCGTCACCCACGTAGGCAATTTTAAGCCCCTCGACTTTGCCAAAGTGTTCCCAAATCGTAAATATATCGGTTAAACCCTGGCAAGGGTGATTATAATCGCTTAAACCATTGATAACCGGCACTGCGCTATACTGCGCCAATTCGAGGATGTGTTCGTGAGAAAAAACGCGGGCCATAATACCATCGACATAGCTCGATAAAACACGAGCGACATCGGGAACCGACTCACGGCTGCCGAGTTGAATTTCGTTGGGTGAAATATAAAGGGCATGGCCACCTAAGTGAAGCATACCCACCTCAAATGAGACGCGGGTGCGTAGAGAGGGCTTTTGGAACACCATACCGAGTATTTTATCTTTCAAGATTGGCTGGTTGCCACCCGCCTTGAATTCGTCTTTTAGAGATTTCGCTTTATGAAGGAAATTCCACAGATCGTCGCTGGAAAAATCAGCGATACTGAGAAAGTGTTGCATACAAGATCATATCCTTTTCTTTTTAAAGATGGAGCGCGGCCCTCTGACCGCTAACCACGAGGACAAACTTAAAATTTTTGTGGATTAAGTAAAGTATACCACAAGTGTTACGGGATGCAATGTCGACGTTTTTTTAACTAAACAAAAGAGTACTGTTGCTTCGCTATCGTTGCGTTGCAACAGTACTCTCGGTTAAAATTTCAAAAAGCGCTTAGAAGCTGTTTAAAAAGTCAGCATTTACAGAGTTGTCCACAGATTTACACGGATATTCACTGATTTTTATCACACCTTTGCTATTATCTGTGATAATCTGTGTCCATCTGTGGACCCTTTTAAGCCTTTAAAACAGTTTCTTAGGTTATCGATAAACTGCTTAGCCTAACGTGTTTACGTTGTTCAAATCTTCAAAGGCTTGCTTTAAGCGGGCCTTGAATGAATCTTCAGCTTTGCGCAACCAAACACGCGGATCGTAGACTTTTTTATTGGGTTTGTCTTCGCCTTCGGGGTTGCCGATTTGCGCCTGGAGATAGCCTTCTTTTTCTACATAGAACTTACGAACACCATCCCAGAAAGCCCACTGCGTGTCAGTATCGATGTTCATTTTGATAGCACCGTAAGAAATAGCCTCGCGGATTTCTTCAACGCTGGAGCCGGAACCGCCGTGGAAAACAAAGTTAATGGGTTTTTCGCCGGTGCCGAATTTTTCCTGAACATATTCTTGCGAGTTATTGAGAATAACAGGCCGCAGTTGAACGTTACCAGGTTTGTATACGCCGTGAACGTTACCAAAGGCCGCGGCGATGGTGAACTTATCGCTAACTTTCATCAACTCTTCGTAGGCGTAAGCCACTTCTTCCGGTTGGGTATAGAGGCGGGAACTATCAACGCCGGTATTATCAACCCCATCTTCTTCACCGCCGGTGACACCCAGTTCGA
>JAGRBY010000520.1 GCA_020433835.1 Anaerolineae bacterium
CTACAGGACGTCTCCTTTGAAATCAAACATGGTGAAGTAGTGGGTATAGTTGGTCACAATGGAGCCGGCAAAAGCACGCTACTCAAGATTTTATCCGATATTACGGAGCCTACCAAAGGTTACGCCGATATCTATGGCCGGGTGGGTTCCTTGTTAGAGGTAGGCACGGGATTTCACCCTGAGTTGACGGGCAGAGAAAATATTTTTCTCAACGGGGCTATCCTGGGGATGAAAAAGGCAGAGATCGCCCGCAAATTTGATGCCATTGTCGATTTTGCTGAGACCGAAAAGTTTCTTGATACTCCCGTGAAACACTACTCTAGTGGAATGTATGTTAGGCTCGCTTTTGCCGTAGCCGCTCACTTAGAACCGGAAGTTCTATTAGTTGATGAGGTGTTGGCTGTAGGTGATGTAGCGTTTCAAAAAAAATGCCTGGGCAAAATGGATGATGTCTCTAGACAAGGACGTACGATAATATTTGTAAGTCACAATATGAATGCCCTTCAACGCTTATGTCCAAAATCTATTTGGCTTAAGAACGGAAAATTAATCGAGCAGGGTGACACCGCTAATATTATAGAGCGTTATCTATCAGCCAACCTGTCTTCCCAAACGGCTCCCGAAAAATGGATTGAGTTGTCCGGTACTTCTAGACAAGGATCAGGCAAAGTGCAGTTTGCGGCCATCTCCTACAGCAGCCGAAACACAGCTACAGGTTGTTTGCCATTCCCAAGTGGACCGTTGGAGTTTTCGCTCGATCTAGTTGCAGAGTCAGCTCAAACTATTGGGAGTATGGCGGTCACCATATCTGACCGCTACGGAACCAAGTTAGTCAACGCAGATACCCTTACGTTGGGTGAACCCCTATCTCTGCAACAAGGGCACAACTCCATCAATCTCAAAATAGAAGAATTATATCTCAATCCAGGTATATATACAGTAGGCTTATGGGCAGCGGATCCTCCAAGTGAAGTTTACGATCATATTACGACTGCAATAAGGATAGAAGTGGTTGAAACTGAGAAGCAAAAATTACGAGTGCAGCAAGATGGAGCCGTTGTTTGTAATTTTAAATTGGTATGACCAACTTGTAATCAGAGAATTTTTACCTCCCTAAAGTTAATGAAGAGATAACACCGATGAATGCAGGGTTAGTTAGTATTATGATGCCAGCGTACAATGCTGAAAAATATATTAAAAAAGCAATAGACAGTGTTATCGCTCAGCGTTATTCAAATTGGGAATTGATTATTGTAAATGATGGCTCAAAAGACAAAACTGTCGAAATAGTAAAGAAACATCTTTCTGATACACGTATAAAGCTAATTCATCAAGAAAATGGAGGGGAGGCATCGGCCCGGAATACAGCACTTAGTCAGATGCAAGGTGAATTTATATCATTTCTAGATGCTGACGACTTATACTTGCCCAATGCGTTGATGGATCGCGTTAATTTTCTTAATTCCCGCGCGCAATATGATGCTGTTGTCTCAGATGGAAGCTATTTGACCGATTATGATCAAAATTTAGGCTATCTATCTGATATTAGACCCCGAAAGGACTGTAGTGGCAATATTCTGGAGGTGTTAGTATTAAATCCAGGCGTCGTTGGTCCCCCCATAGGAATTATGGTGCGCCGTACCTGCGTAGAAAAATTATCACTTCGGTTTGACACAAAAGTCGGTTATGGGACTGATTGGGATTTTTGGACTCACCTGGCAAGGTATATCCAATTTGGTTATTTAGACAAACTTACCCACAGATATCGAATTCATGACACAAATATGACTCGAAGTAATGGGCGGCAAAAAATAATTAATGATTGGATATATGGGCGAATGAAAGTTTTTAACTCGGACTGGTTTGAAGAGTTATCTTTACCCACTCGACAAATTTTTATTTACAATCTGCTCATTAATTACCTGTCGGATCAGCCAAATAAGCAAGAAGCCATTCTTAATAGTAATCAGTTTTTGTGCCTTCCAGTTACTACTCAAGCTCAACTTCTACGGAATATGGGAGTTATCTACTTAGTAAAAAGATCAAATCAAACATTTGCAGTTCAGTGCATTCAAAGGGCTTTTGATCTGGTTCCAAATGACAAAAAAAATCGTTTTCTACTTTGGATCATAAACCTTGGAGAGTTACCAACAATGGCTTTTTTGCACCTGTGGCAATTCATTCACCATGCAAAAAAACATTTGCGTAACCGAGGGCATCATCAACCTAAACCTGTCCCATCTCAACTGAGAGTCATAGAATTTCAGTAAAACAACTTCAGATGTACTCAAATTGGTCTAGAAAATTAATTCGCTACGAGCTACGCATTTCTCGCAAACTTGAATTAGCACGTGGAAAAATCTTGAGTTGGCGCGGTGCTCATATCGGCAAACGCTTTGGCCTTGGAAAAGGAACCACACTTATTTATCCTACTTTCTTAACTATTGGGGATGATGTCTCACTTGGGGAGTACTCATATCTTCATTGTCTGGCCCAAAAAGGTGTAAAAATTGGAAAGTTCTCAAGTATTGATCGTAATTTATGGTTGCATTGCGGCGGAACGTCAGCTAATTATGATCACGGCTATTTTGAATTAGGTAGCTATTCATACATAGGCTGTAACGCTGTTATGGGGGCTGGGGGAGGCATCCGAATAGGTAACCATGTCTTAATTGGTCAATGTGTGAATATCCATGCTGAGAATCATCAATTTAACGATCAGAATTTACGGATCAATCAGCAAGGGGTCTCATATCAAGGTGTCGTAATCGAAGATGATGTATGGGTTGGATCCAAAGCCACTATCTTAGATGGTGTCACTATTGGTCAAGGGGCAGTGATTGGAGCAGGGTCAATCGTTACGCGATCTATTCCACCCTACTCAATTGCAGTAGGGTCACCGGCCCGAGTAATTGGAACTCGTGGTGAGAAAAAACAATGATCAGATTGGCATTATTTCATAATTTACCCAGTGGTGGAGCCAAACGGGCACTGTTTGAAACCGTACAGCGTTTAGCCCAGAATCACACGATAGACTGCTATACATTAAGCAGCGCAAACAGTTCCTTCTGCGATTTGCGGCCATTCGTTCATAACCATTATGTCTTTGAATTTGAACCACTCCCTCTGCTTGGCAGCCCCTTTGGCCGCCTGAATCAGCTTCAACGTTGGCGTAGTCTTCAAAAATTAAACACTTTATCCCAGCAAATTGCTGAGAGAATAGACACACAACATTATGACCTGGTTTATGCTCATCCGAGCCTGTGGACACAGGCACCCACAATATTGAGGTATCTTCAGACGCCCACTATTTATCATGTCCACGAGCCGCTTCGTTTGGTTTATGACCCTAAGATTCTGCGTCCCTATATTAAAGAAGGATGGCGCGATCGAATGGATCAATTTGATCCACTAAAATCCTTGTATTTAAAAGAGGTAACCCGGCTCGATTATTGCAATACAGTGACGGCCACTCGATTACTCTCAAACTCTCACCATACCACATCAAATATTCAGCGTTTTTATGGGCAGCCATCCACCGTCGCTTATTTTGCTGTTGATACGGAAAGTTTCCACCCTATTCAACACCTTGAAAAAAGTGATTTTGTGTTAGCCGTTGGAGAAATAAATCCAAATAAGGGGTATGATTTTCTAATAAAGGCCATTGGCTCCATCCCCTCCCCAGCTCGCCCGCCTCTGCGGATTATTGGTAATGCTAACAATAGACAAGAATATAATTATTTAATCGATTTAGCTCAAAAGTATCAAGTGGATTTTACCGTTGAAATTATGGTCGATCAAGAAACCTTACTTAGACGATATAATGAAGCATTGCTGATAGTATATGCCCCGCTTCGAGAACCGTTTGGCTTAGTCGCACTGGAAGCTATGGCTTGTGGCACCCCTGTAGTCGGAGTAGCCGAAGGCGGGTTAAATGAGTCCATTAAAAATGGATTTTCAGGTCTTCTTGTTGAACGCGATGAGCATCAATTTGCTGATGCAGTTTGTCGGTTGTTGGAGAATGATAAAGAACGTATCACTTTAGGTCAACAAGCCAGATATCACGTACTGGAGCATTGGACTTGGGAGCGATCGGTTAAAAATTTAGAGTCTCATTTCTACGAATTTATAGATGATCAATCTCATAAAAAGGTACAACAAAAAACGTATAAGGCGTCACCTCTGTAACAAAAACCTTAGAAATTCTTGAGTAACTGCTAGATTATTGTAAGGTATAGAATAAATGGGAGACCAAGAACAAAATAAACCTTTGGTATACATTGTCATTCTAAATTGGAATAACGCCCCGGACACTGTTGAATGTTTATCATCCTTGTTAGCCCTTGATTATCCCAATTATCATACCCTTGTCGTAGACAATGGTTCTACGGATAACTCAGTATCCAAAATAAAAGCCAGCCAACCATCGGTAGAAATACTAGAAACAGGCAGCAATCTGGGCTATGCTGAGGGGAATAACGTCGGTATTCGCCAGGCAATAGAGGCTGGTGCTCAATACGTTTTGGTCTTGAATAATGATACCTTGGTAGATCCCTCAATGGTAACAGAATTGGTTAATTTTGCCGAGACCCATCCCGAGGCGGGTATGGTTGGCCCTTTGATGTACTGTGAGGATCCCAGAAATATTCTGTTTGCAACCGGAAGTTTCATTCAATGGGCGCAGGGTAAGACATGGCATAGAGATATGTTTCAACCCGCTAAGCCCCACAGTAACTTAGGAAAACCGGAAAAGGTTGATTTCATTACGGGCTGTGGGGTCTTAGTACGACGAGAGCTAATTGAAACTGCTGGGGTACTAAATTCCGAATATTACCTTAACTTTGAAGATGTAGAATGGTGTGTTCGCGCTCGCCGTAACGGTTTTGAAGTATGGTACGTTCCCCAGGCCATTTTGTGGCATAAAGTTTCCGCATCATTGGGTCAATCATCACCGGCAAATACCTATTATATGACTCGTAATGCCTTGTTGTTTTTTGGACAAAATGCCCCTATCAATGTTCGCTGGCTTTCAATATTACGCATTATCATGCGAACGTTACGGGCAATTGGAGCATGGTCGATTTTAACAACTTATAAAAATGAACAATTTCGGCGGTTGCGACAAGCTAATCTTTTAGCCCTACGCGATTTCCTTTTAGGGCGTTTCGGTCAGATGGGAGCAGATGTAACCGCCGTTTGCTACTCAGTAAAATGAATTCCTTAACTTTGTCAGTAACGGGTGTAAAAGTCAATAAAATAACGGAATAAAAAGTCCTCTAAAAAACGGATAACATGT
>JAGRBY010000521.1 GCA_020433835.1 Anaerolineae bacterium
GTCCGGCGGTATTGACCTTTCAGTGGGAGCCGTGATTGCGTTCACAACCGTTCTATCGGCCTACCTGGTTGAGAGCAACGGCTTCAGTCCGGCTATCGCTATCCCCGTGGTGCTGCTGGTCGGCACGGCGCTGGGAGCGGTGATGGGCAGCATTATTCACTTTTTCAACGTGCAGCCGTTTATTGTCACCCTGGCCGGAATGTTCTTTGCCCGAGGTATGTGTTTTGTCATCAGCCTCGACGCCATTACCATCAGCCATCCCTTTTATCGCGCCGTGTCGCTGTACAGAATACAGTTGCCCTTCTTCGAACGCGCCTTTATATCTATCAGCGTCGTCGTCTTTCTGGTGGTTCTGTTGATGGCCCTTTTTCTGGCCCATATGACCCGCTTTGGCCGCACAATTTACGCCATCGGCGGCAACGAACAGTCGGCCCTGTTAATGGGGCTACCGGCGGCACGGGCTAAAATACTGGTCTACACCTTCAACGGCTTTTGTTCGGCGCTGGCCGGCGTGGTTTTTAGCATCGACTTGCTGTCGGGCTACGGTCTCTACACCAACGGCCTGGAACTCGATGCCATTGCGGCGGTGGTTATCGGCGGTACGCAGCTTACCGGCGGGGTTGGATACGTCATCGGCACTGTGTTTGGGGTGTTGATTGAAGGGCTTATTCAGACACTCGTTATCTTTCAGGGGAACCTCAGTTCGTGGTGGACAAAAATTGCAGTTGGGATGCTAACCCTGCTCTTCATCGTCATCCAAAGCGCATTTGCCTCCCGCAGCGCGAAGAGAGCGCGTTTGAGCGCTGCCGCCGCTGCCGCCAAAGAAGACAAAGCCGCCGGCGCGTTAAATCTACCCGGCAAACCTGCTATATCCAAAGGCAGCGAAACCGGCTGAGTTTCGGCATAGTAGATCAAAGTAAACTTTGATGCTCCCATCCCATCCGGACGAACAGTCACGACATCGATCACCCTTTCCGACTAGTCCGGGTCTTTGTTCGATACATCGATCACCTTTCCCGACTAGTCCGGGCCTTTGTTCGATACGTCGATCACCCTTCCCGACTAGTCCGGGCCTTTGTTCGATACGTCGATCACCCTTCCCGACTAGTCCGGGCCTTTGTTCGATATGTCGATCACCCTTCCCGACTAGTCCGGGTGTATGATCGATACGTCGATCACCTTTCCCGACTAGTCCGGGTATCTTATTCACGTGTTGATCGACTGGGTTGCGCTGAGAGTTGGCTAAATTCTGGCGAATGATGGCATTTCGAGCGACGAAGAAGCGAGAAATCCCTACAACATCCGTTTGTAATAGGGCTACTCAGGGATTTCTCGGCAAAAACGCCTCGAAATGCCATACCTGAACAGTTACTCAGCTATTAGCTAACCGCTAACTGCTAACTGCTATTTTTAGAGGAGAAATCTATGCGGACAACGCTTGTCTGGCTGGCCTTACTACTCATCATCTCAGCCTGTAACAGCCGGCAGAACAGTGCTGAGGCCCCGCCCCCTCTACCTCCAATGACGCCCGAACCGATCTACAACTTTACGATGGAAACGCTCGATGGGGAGACGGTGTCTCTTGAGGATTTTGAGGGGCAGTGGGTGTTGGTCAACTTTTGGGCAACCTGGTGTCACCCTTGCGTTAAAGAGATGCCCTACCTACAGCGCATCGCCGATGAGGGGGAGATGGTAGTTTTAGGGGTCAACTTTAATGAGTCGCCGGGGGCGGTGGAAACGTTTATTGAGGAACACAACATCACTTTTCCTATTCTGATGAATCCCAGTGATGTGGTTTTAACCATGTATCAAGCGCGTTCTCTGCCGCGCACCTTTGTTATTACGCCTGACGGCACTATCGTTCAACGTATTATTGGAGAAATTGTACCGGAGCAGTTTGATGCCTGGCGCGAGCAACATGTAAAACCGCTGGCTCAGAATTAGTGCAATAGGTGACAGTCACTTACTGGTAAATCAGCATGGCAAGTGACGGTCACCATATTACATAGCTGAGCCGTTGATCGTCTGCCACTCGCTGGCCAGCAAGCTGTATAAAACCAAATCGTGAAAATGGTCGTGAACCCATTCGGCCTGGCGCAGCACGCCTTCTTCCTTAAAACCCAGACGTTTCGGTATTTTGCGGCTCCGATGGTTGTCTACGGCGCATCGTATCTCAATGCGGTTCAGATTGATTTGATTGAAAGCGTGGTCAATCCAAGCCCCGCAGGCTTTGGTCATCAAGCCCCGCCCTTGAAACGGAGTTCCTAACCAATAGCCGATTTCCCCTTTTCGGTCTTCCCAACTGATAGTATTGTAACCGATACTACCGGCGATTTGGCCCCGAAACATCAGATGGGCGGCAAAAGCCTGGCCGGAGGCAAACCGCCGAAAGTTCTGCTCGATGTAATTGGACGCATCTTCAAGCGAGTGATCCTCTGAAGCCCAGGGCAGCCATGGTTTTAACTGAGGTAGACTCTCCATTACCAGAGCATGAACTTCTTCAACGTCATACTCGTCTGGTACACATAACTCGATGTCTTTATCAATAGGATAGACAAATTCAAGATTATCATTTGCCATAGTGTTTACCCCTCTTCTTTATAGGAGTGTACTTAATGCTTCGGGCACTAATCGAACCTCGCTTTGTTCGATTTCTGCCAACGAGCGCCATTCGGCCTGAAAGTGAAGACCAACCCCGTGCTCATACCCACGAAGGGTTTTCTGCTGATACAGAGTTTTGTCCAGAAACTGAGCATCGTAAACAAAAACAATTTCATGGCCGGGCCAGCCTTCATAAATAAAGCGGTTTTCCAGCACACCGACCAGAGACACTTGGGTAATAGCCGCGTTCAGTTCCTCTTTGATTTCGCGGATGATGGCATCGCGGCTGTGTTCGCCAAACTCAATTTCCCCGCCTAAGGGCCGGCAGAAAAAATCTTGTTTAATCGTATCAGGATAATCCGCAACCAAAATCTTATCGCCATGCCGAAATAGACAAATGGCAATCGGTCGAATGCATTTTTTATTCATGGTATTGGGTTTTAACGACAGCGCAAGCGTTATTTTCTTGACTAAAGCCAGGTGACAGTCACTTGAAGCACTAAAATTTGGCCAATCCGTAACTGTCACCTTTTGAACTGTACGCTTGTGTTGTCGACGTTAACGTTACGACTGGCGTGTTAACGCGATAACCGGGATAACACGCGATGTTTTTTCTTCATAGTCCTTAAAGCCGGGGTACTTTGCCGATATCTTATCAAATAACTGGGTACGTTCCGGTTCTTCCGGCACCGTGGCCTGCACGGGAAACCGCTCAGAGCCGACCTCCACCTCGATCTCCGGATGGGCGACAATGTTGTAATACCAGTCGGGATTGGTCGGTGCTCCGGCTTTTGAGGCAGCGATCAACAACCGGTCGCCATCCTTTACATATGCTACCGGATTAAGACGCGGCAGCCCGCTTTTCGCTCCGGTTGTGTGCAGCAGGAGAAGGTTCATACCCTCAAACTGACCGCTAACTTTACCGGCATTAGCCCGAAACTCTTCGATAATAGTTTTATTCCAGTCGTTTATGTTATCCATAAGGTTCCTCCATATAAATTTGGGTTAACTTAACTATCACTATCTTTGCGCTTTTTTAGAAACCAGGGTTTTGATACCGCATTGATAACCTTTTGCGGCCAAAAGCGTTCTCTTTAACGCTAAAAACCCTGGTTTCTGGCCTCAATTCTTTAAAGTGCAAAGGTAGTGTTAACTATTACAAATCGCAGGAAATGGAAGTAAAAGAAAAATGCTCACTCTTCTCACACTCTACTCCCTACTCCCTGTCTCAGCAAAATAAGACTGATCACGGGCCACAATAGAGGTGGGGATAAAGTGAACCATCAAATCAAGCCCATCAATAATGTTTGTCCGAAACCAGGAACTCCACGCTGTTTGGTCATCACCAAGGTAGCGACGCAGCAGCCGGTACAATCGCTCTTGATCAAGCGGTACTACGGTTGCGTTACCGCGCAGACCGATGTGTTTCAGTACACCGCCCTCTAAATCGAAATCAACAATACCGATGGCACAGCGCCCATCGTCTTGAATGCGTTTCGGAAAGCTATCGCGCGTGTTGCCGATGAGCCAAATGGCGTTGGCCTCCCACAAAAACCAAACCGGCGACTCGCGTGCGCCGTCCTTTGACATCGTTGCCAGATGGGCCATCAGTGGGCGTTGCAGAAACTGGTCAATATCGAAGTCGTGATCCATGGGTGTCCTTCTGTGTTTGCGTAATCAGGGTAATATTACGTCGATACGATAGCAGCATAGTGCGCGTGCAGCAGCGGCATCACTTTCTCGCGCCAAAACTTCGGCGAGATATACCCGCTCGACATCCCACCGTGGTCAAAGCGCTCGATAAAAAAGTGTTCGTCGCCGGCGATAGAATGGCCGGTCAGTGTCTCAAAAGCGGTCTCAAGCAAAACGTCTAATTCGCTCGCCGCAGCCGGTAGCGGAGTCGACGCAAAATGAACGCGCATTTCTTGCCAGAGGTGCGGATCGCCACGCAGTCCCCATTGAATGGGCTTTTCATCGAATAAAGAGGCTACTGTTTTTGTTTGTGCCATCGTTTTATAAATCCTGATATTAATTTCATGTATCTTGATGTAGAAGAGGGTCAGGATAGAGCGGTAGAAGCGCAGAAATAAAGTGTTAAGAAAGCTCTATAAAGTATAGCACGTCTAATTCTGATGCAAAAAGCTTGCCGGATTTTTCTTTTGAGGCTGGCCTGATTCGATAAGGTTAATCAGGGTTATTCCTTTTTTTCTTCAACTGCTGCTTCTCGGCCAACTCGAACGATTCACGTAACAAGGTTATCGCCGCTTCTACGTCTTCATCGGCCTTAATATAGAAGCTTATCCAGCCACTATCCGGCAAGACGTGATGGGCTTGAGCGCGTCCAGCCGCCACTATCTCATCCCGCACCTTTTTAGGAAAAGGAATATCGACCAGATAGTTGCCGTGAATATGCCCGATCTCGCGCGTACCAAGCCGAAATTCAGTACCGCCAAAGCGATGGTCGTGAGCGGTAACGTCTTGCCAACTCAACACCGCTTGATTGATCTTCTCGCCTGCTTTCGGAATTTCCATTGCTTGTCCTTTATAATTTCGTAGCTTTCTCTTTTCTTAAACGGTAACTCCCTTGAAAATAGCAGTTAGCTGATAGCTGGTAGCTGGTAGCAAAAGATTTTCATTGTCGGTATCGTCTCATTCGAGACTGTTCGACTTCTCTGAAAATAGATCGAGTA
>JAGRBY010000522.1 GCA_020433835.1 Anaerolineae bacterium
TTTGGAGAAGGAGATGGTTTGTTGGATAGTTTCTTCGGTTTCGCCGGGCAAGCCGATGATAAAGTAGCCAAAGTTTTTAATACCGGCTTTACGCGCCCAGGTAAGTGATTGCACTGCTTTAGCCGGGTTAGCTCCTTTACGAGCACGTTTCAGCACTTCTTCCGAACCAGACTCGATACCCCAGGAGATCATATGGCAGCCGGCTTGACCCATCAACGAGAGCATTTCCTCATCAACATAGTCAACGCGGCTGTTGCACATCCACTTCATGTTGATCTTTTCTTCGATCATCGCTTTGCAGATGCTAATGACATGATCGCGGTTGACGGTGAACAGATCGGCATAGAGCATCACGTTATCGATACCCAATTTTTTCAACTGCCACAGTTCCGCCATAACGTTTTCCGCCGTGCGAACCCGAACAGAGTAGTTGTAACTGACGTGTTTGATGCAGTATTTACAACCGGCCGGGCAGCCGCGGCTGGGCACCACAAACGCATAAGGACCTTTGATCAATGGTAAACGATACTCGTTAAGCGGCAGCAACTCATGGCGAGGCAGCGGTAGCTCGTTCAAATCAGGGATGAAAGGCCGATCCGGGGTCATATTGATTTTACCGTTTTGCCGCCAGGCCAGTCCTTTGATCGAGCTAAAGTCGCCTTTGGCTACAGCCTCCTCAGTAATGGGCTTCCAGGTTGGATCGGCTTTTTCTATGAGGTAGGTCATGTGCTTGTTGGTCATAGTTTTGCCGTCTAGCGCGTCGATTAATTCACGCAGCGTCAGTTCAGGCTCACCACGCAGAATATAGTCCACCGCCGGGTAATCAATCATCGTGTTCAAGCTGTTAGGCGTAACGTGCGTGCCGAAGGCAATGGTTATGGCCCCCTTGCTTTTCGCCAGGAAAATCCCATACATATCATTGGTTAACGTTGGCGCAGTAACCTGGGTTAGGTAATACTTAGGGCGTTTTTTAGCCAAAAGCTCCTCAAATTCTGCCCAATTCATGCGAGTGGCGTTAGCATCAACCACTTCAACTTTGTACTCTGGGGTTAAACAGGCAGCAAAGGTAGCCAACTCTACTTGCGGCCACACCATATTTTCGCGTGATCGACGCCCAACGCGGTGTTGAGAGCGGATCCAGATGCCACCATCTGGGGTGGGCGGATTGACGAGTAACACATCTACTGTTTCTGGTCCTCTGCTTTTTGCTTCTGTTGGCTCTTTTACCAGGGCGCTGATATCAGGAAACTCAGATTGGCGTAGTTTCTTGATGGGGCGGGTGCCTAAGTTAACCCATTTGATTTCTTCACTTGACATCGTGTGTCCTCCTCAAAAGACTCTGTACACTGTTTCTTCTCTAGATTGACCTATTGTTTACGCTACAACCTTGGCAGGAGCGGAAGTTTCTTTTTGTTCTTCAGATACTTGAGCTAACTGCCCCAAATCAACTTCGGTTTGTGCTTCGCGCCGGCTTAGTTCGCCCAAAACAAGCGAGAGGAGCCAAGAAGCAATTAACTGAATACCCGTTAAGACCATAATGGTGCTGGCTGCCGGTACAAACCAGGGGGCTACATCCTGGCTGCGTGGTTTATTCCAGCGTCGCCATACGTCGAATACATAGAATAAGCTTCCGCTGATAATTGTGCCAACCCCTAACCAGCCAAACCGGCTTTCCAGAGGCTCTTTGAAGATGGGGGTGCCAAACACACCTTGGCGAATAGGCCGCTTGTGGAAAATGGATACAACATAGTTGAAGAGGGCACCGATTGAAAAGATACTGGCTCCGGCTGAGGCCAAAACCAAACCGGCAAACCAGGAAACCAGTTGTGAGTCTTTGCGTTGGGCCTTGCTGCGCGTGACGGTTCGATACATGGTAGACAGAACACCTAGCCCCATCAGCGTGGTGCCGATCATCCCTAAGATACGGGTGGGGTTGTAGGTAAGGGCCGTCATCAAAATGGAGTTAAGGAAGCGCATGCCATCTTCAACAACGCTCAGTTTAGAGCGTCCAACGCGTTCCAGGTAGGGAATCGGCACTTCAACAACCTTAATTTGTTCGTGCATAGCGCGGGTGCTCATGACCGGCGTAAAGTTGAGACCGTCGGGCAGCGGGTAAAGGTTCGACAGAATATCGCGGCGCAGAACACGCTGGCCACTGGCGCTATCGGTTACGCGGCGGTTGCTAATAATGCTGACCAGGGTAGCGAAGATGGTGTTGCCGATACGGCGAACCAACGGCATTTCACTGTCGGCGCCGGCCATACGAGAGCCGATGACCAGATCAGCGCCGTCTTCAATAATCGGGCGGCACAATTGAGGATAATATTCCGGCGGGTAAGTGCCATCAGCATCCAGAAAAGCCAGCAAGTTACCACGAGCGTGACGGAACCCGGTTTTAATCGCGGCCCCGTAGCCTCGGTTAACCGGATGCTGAATAAGCACAACTTCGGGGTAGCTTCTTATAATTTCGGGTGTCCGGTCTTTTGATCCGTCATCAACAACGATAAGTTCTAAATCATCAACGCCAACCCGCTTTAGCGGTTCCTTAACGGATAAAACCCGTTCCATGATGTCGGCGATGCCATCTTCTTCATTAAGTGCGGGAATAACTACGGATAATGTATTCACTAGGTACCTCCTAATTGGTAAATCGTCAGTTATCTGGAAAAACTATGTTGATTTCTACTTTAAATTTCTACCACTTTTTATAAAATTAGCGTTGGATCTCTTCCAATTCGCCAAAGAATATACCGGCATCTTGTCTATTATTATTGCTTAGCTCACGTCGATCTTTAACCCGTTTTGCCGGTGTCCCGACCGCAATGCTGTAGGGGGGAATATCACGGGTTACAACCGATCCGGCTCCAATAATGCTACCCTTCCCAATCGTCACCCCATCAACGACGGTGACATTAGCCCCGATCCAAACATCATCCTCAACAACAATACCCTGGGCGGTAATGCCTTGCTCTCGGATAGGTCGGTTGGGGTCTTGATACACATGATTAACGGCGACCATTTGAACCATAGGGCCGGTGTAAACATCATTACCTATGTGTACGCCGCCCTGGCCGCGAATAACGTTATACTCCCCAAAAAAACAGTTGCTTCCAATCGAAATACCTGCCTGGGGTAATCCACGAAAGTTAAAAACATGGAGCATTGTGTGGTGCATAAGAAAGGTGTTGTCGCCAATGGTAATACCATTGGGTAAGGCATGTAGGTAAACACCCTGGTCTAAGTAAACGTTTTTTCCCAAATGAACCCCACTGGCGTGAGCGATACGAACCCCAGCTTCGATGGCCGGCGTACCGTCTAATTTCATAATAGCCCGGTAAGCCAATGACCGCAGGCCGATACCCAGCACCGATGGCACCCCACTGCACAATCCCAAGATGAGTTGCTCAAGGAAATAGCGGGGAATAGATGAAGCCTGTCCTGAGAAATAATAGCGAAGTTGTTCAATCATAAGCGGTTAAAAAAATTTTCTCGTTTATAGTTAAAGGTTACTGGTAAATAAACCAAGCTTTTGGGCTTGTAACGGGTCAATTATATCGGGTTGACTGTTTTGAACAGATTGACGCTCAATTCGATAAATGTGTCCGGCAGCTTGCATTAAGTTTCGGGTGATGGTGAATTGTTTGTTGACTGAGCCAAAGGCACGGGCCAACTGTGGCAGACCACGGCCGGTTAGTACTAGAATGGAATGACAGCCTGCTTGGTGTCCGGCAATTAAGTCACTGGCTGCATCACCAATCATATAAGATTGGCTTAAGTCGATTCCCAACTCTTGTGCCGCTTGTAAAAGCATACCGGGTTTCGGTTTGCGACAGTCACATTCATCTTCCGGATGGTGTGGGCAACAGTAGACGTGGGTAATATGCCCTCCGTAGCCCTGTATTTCGGTCATCATGCGGTGATGAATATCATCGACCACGTCGGCTGATACAATGCCGCGTCCGATAGCCGATTGGTTGGTTACGACAATGATCGGTAGCTCTAAATATCTTAGGGCTGCCAAACTCTGTTTTGCACCTGGCAGAAATTTGAATTCTTGCCAGTTTTTTACGTAGTCCGATCGGTTTTCGCAGATGACACCGTCTCTGTCCAGAAAGATTGCTCGCATTGTGTCCTTCTTAAATCCTTTAATCGAATATCGAGTCCAGTTGTTTGTTGAAATAGGGTACAATTCAAACTCTTTACTTGCCGGAAGTGTAACAACTTTTAATGATAATGTTGTAGGAATTGGGTAAGAAAAAAGTTAGAGATTGATTGCCTGGAAGAACTCAAACCATTTTCTAAGATTATTTAAATCGCATCCATTGATAAAACCTCTACAGTGTATTGTAGATGTACTTTAACAAGATACTATTTTTATTTTCTTCTAAACCAGGTGATAAAGCCATGCATATTAGAAATTATCCATTAGTCATATTCGTAATTATGCTTTTTATAGCCGTAATTTCTTTGACTAGTTTAGCCATCCGGCCCCAATTTGCTTACGCTGCTGAGCCTTTCAATCCAGCAACGTTAGGCATATCCAGTTACACCTCTATCCAGAGTTGCTCTACTACTATCCGGATAATGCCGTTGGGTGATTCGATTACCCACGGGGTCTATGGCAGCGGCAGTTTTGGCGGCAGTGGCGACCCCCGACCCGATTCCGAAATACCGGGCTACCGCCAACCTTTGTATAATATGTTAACCAATGTCGGCTATGATGTTGACTTTGTCGGCTCTCTGCAAGCCGGTGAGGCTATTGTGCCGGCTTTCGATGCCGATCACGAAGGCCATCGTGGCAAACCCGACAGCTTCATTGCCGCCAATGTCTATGATTTTTTGGACGCCAATCCGGCTGACATTATTCTCCTTCACATCGGTACCAACCTACTGGACTCAAGTCCCGATGATGTTGAAAATATCCTCAATGAAATCGACAGCTACGAAGCCTTTTCCAACACCTCTATCACCGTGGTTCTGGCTCGGATTATTAATCGCAATACCTATAGTCAGACTACTACCGACTTCAATGACAATGTGGAAGCGATGGCTCTGGCCCGCATAGCGGCCGGCGACGATATCGTCATTGTCGATATGGAAGACGGAGCCGGACTTGATTATGACATTCAGCCCGATGGCGATATGGGTGATAATTTGCACCCGTACGAAACCGGCTATGCCAAAATAGCCCAAGTCTGGTACGATGCGCTGTTGACCATCCTGCCCGACTGCCCCGTCGGAGCCAC
>JAGRBY010000523.1 GCA_020433835.1 Anaerolineae bacterium
GGATTTTTTCTTTTTATTTTCTTGATCCGTTAATCCTGCCAATCATGTTCTTAATAATGGCGAAAAACGAATGACACTAACGGTTTTTGAACTTCCTCATCCCCTGTTACAAACCGCTTGAAGCATGCGTTACCGCGAACTTCGTCGTTAGGCTTACGTCTTGAAGATTTGTCTAAAAAGTAACTGCTTTAAGACGATCTAATGATGGTGTAACACACCAGCCTACGGAAAAACACCGCGCTGGACAATAGCATCAGCTACGCGCGAAATACCGAGCATAAACGCGCCTTGCCGCAAATTAACGGTGTTCCGTTCGCTGAACTCGTAAACCTGCCGGAAGGCGATATCCAAGAACTGCCGCAGATTTTTGTGCACAACCTCTATCTCCCACGGAAATGCCTGCAAACCTTGCACCCACTCGAAATAACTGACCGTCACGCCGCCGCCATTAGCCAAAATATCGGGTACAACAACGACCCCACGCTCGGTTAGAATTTTATCAGCGTCGGCGCTGGTCGGGCCGTTGGCTCCTTCAACTATAAACTTGGCTTGAATTTGATCCGCGTTACGTGACGTAATCTGATCTTCCAGGGCAGCGGGGATAAGGACATCGCACGGCAGCGTTAAAAGCTCTTCGTTCGTAATCTTATCCACATCAAATTCATTCTGGCAGCCTTCCAGCGTGCGCGTCGGCGAGGTGCGGGTGTAGGCAAACATCTTTTCGACATCCAAGCCGTTGGGGTTGTAGTAGCCGCCCGATACATCACTGACAGCCACGACCTTACAGCCATCCTGGGCCAGATAGTAGGCTGCCCAATACCCTACTTTACCAAAGCCTTGAACCACCACTTTGGTTCCCTCAACGGGCAGGTTATTGCGTTTCAACGTGCTTTCGGCGATGATGGCCACGCCCAAACCGGTCGCACCGGCTCGGCCCTGGCTGCCCCCTAAGGTGATCGGTTTGCCGGTAACAATCTCGTGGGTGGCTTCGCCGTGGAAAGCGCTGTAGGTATCGCTCATCCAGGCCATTATGCGCTCGTCGGTGTTGACATCGGGCGCGGGAATATCTTTCTTGGGGCCGATAATGGGCAAAATAGCATAGGTATAACGTCGGGTCAGACGGCGCAGTTCATTTTCGGAAAGCGAGTTCGGGCTAACACAAATTCCCCCTTTCGCTCCGCCGTAGGGCAAATTAAGTACGGCGCATTTCCAGGTCATCAACTGGGCCAGGGCCGTAACCTCTTCAAGCGAAACATTGGCGTGGTAGCGTACCCCCCCTTTACACGGTCCGCGCACGTTGGTGTGCTGCACCCGATAGCCGGTGTATACCTCAATATCGCCCTCGTCATTGAGAATGGGTAAAGCTACAGTCAACGACCGTTCGCAGTTGCGCAGACGCTGATGCATGCCCGGCGACAAATTAAGCCGTTCAGCCGCATCATCCAGATGGCTGTAAGCCGAAAACAGCATGCGCGTTCCGGGCGATTCCTTTATAGTTGATTTTTCTCTTTCGGGGGTTAAAACAGGAGAATTGATTGTCATAGTTTTGTCCTCATTTTATCTCGTTCATGGAGATGAATAAGCTCCGTCACCGTTGACGGAACCGGATGAATAATACTACCTAATATTCTAGGCAGGAGCCAGATTGACTGCAAGTTGCAAAAAAAATACGTTTTTCTACCTCTCTCGCCGTACTCGGTAGATCTGCACTAAACCGTGGTGAAGAAAAATTAGACAGAATTAACATGATTTACCGAATTATGACAGATAAAATCGTCACAATCTTGTTAATTCTGTCGATTATCTTCGCAGTTTTATGTTTCTACGGTTTAATGTTGCGCTACCGCCGTACTCAACTTACAGCTATTTCAAATTTGAACTTTGTTTGCGACCCATAAGAGGCAAAATTGATGCCTATCTGCCGAAAAAATGACTCCTACCATCCGAAAAACGATTCCTACCACGGAAAAATGACTCCTACCGTCCGAAAAACGATTCCTACCACGGAAAAATGATTCCTACCGCAGAAATATGACTCCTACCGCCTCCAAACGAGTCTTTCCCCTGAAGGAAATAGGGATTGTCGCCATGCCGTTAAACAGCAAAACAATCGGGAGCCATCCATCGTTCAAACTTAAATGTGCCGACCTAACTTAACTCAAGTTGCTACCCATCAGCAGATGAAGTAAGTTTCACCGCGAAGACGCCAAGTTCGCCAAGTTTTTATAAAAAATCTTCGTGTTCTTTGCGTCTTTGCGGTTCAATTAGGTTGTTTGGCCTAAAGGTGACAACTTGGGTTAACTTATAATCGGCTTGCAAAGTTTTTAACCAACAAGTATAATCGACAAATCCCTTGTCCTGAATTCTATATCTGTCCTGCCGTTACAGGGCACACGAATAAATTAGCCAACCAAACCAAACAGCCATGACGCTCACGCAAACAACGACACTGTTGTGTACCGGTGAGCGTTTTTTTATACCACTGAAATGAAGGAGCTGTTATGTCCATCCACGTGGCAATCAACCACAAAACGCATTACCGCTACGACCGTCTGGTAGCGCTGTCGCCGCATATTTTCCGGCTGAGACCGGCTCCACACAGTCGCACGCCCATCGAAGCCTACTCGCTGACCATTCGGCCCGAGCCGCATTTTATTAACTGGCAGCAAGATCCCTTTGGCAATTACCTGGCCCGCGTCGTTTTCCCCGAACAGGCCGACGAACTCTACATTGAGGTCGATGTTGTGGCCGATATGACGGTCATTAACCCCTTCGATTTCTTTGTGGAAGAGTCCGCCGAAAAATATCCGTTCAACTATTCCGCCCAAGAAGCCAAAGAGCTGGCCCCTTACATGGAAATCAAAGAGCAAGGCCCGCTGCTGATGAAGTGGATGTCCGGCGTCGACCGTTCTGAAAAACCCATCGTCGATTTTCTGGTTTACCTCAACCAGCGCCTGTGGAACGATCTCAACTACACCGTCCGCATGGAGCCGGGTATCCAAACCTGCGAAGAAACGCTTGAAAAAGCCCTTGGCTCCTGCCGCGACTCCGGCTGGCTGCTGGTTCAGGTTTTACGCCATTTGGGGTTGGCGGCCCGTTTTGTATCCGGCTATCTAGTTCAACTCACCGCCGATATTGAAGCCCTCGACGGCCCCTCCGGCCCGAAAGAAGATTTCACCGACCTGCACGCCTGGGCCGAGGTCTATATTCCCGGCGCGGGCTGGCTGGGCCTCGATCCCACCTCCGGCCTTTTTGCCGGTGAAGGCCACATCCCGCTGGCCTGCACGCCCGATCCCGTCAGCGCCGCGCCCGTCACCGGCTATACCGGCAAATGTGAGGTCATCGACTTCAATTTCGATAACTCCGTCCGGCGCGTTCACGAAGACCCGCGCGTAACCAAACCCTACACCGAGGAGCAGTGGGCGGCCATCAACGCCTTAGGGCAGCAGGTTGATGACAAACTCACCGCCAACGATGTTCGCCTGACCATGGGCGGCGAACCGACCTTCGTCTCTATCGATGATATGGATTCTGCTGAATGGAACACCGCCGCCGATGGCCCCCACAAGCGCGAACTGGCCGGTAATCTCATCCGGCGGCTGCAAACCACCTTCGGCAAGGGCGGTGTTCGCTACTACGGCCAGGGCAAATGGTATCCCGGCGAACAGATCCCCCGTTGGAAACTGGCCTGCTATTGGCGCACCGACGGCGTGCCGATGTGGCGCTACCCCGGCTTACTGGCCGAGGAGGAAACCAACTACGGCTTTGGCATCGACCATGCCAAACGCTTTACCGATGAATTGTGCCACTGGCTGCGAATACCCACCAAATACGTCAAACCCGGCTACGAAGACATCTTCTACTTTTTGTGGGAAGAGGGTCGCCTACCGGCCAACGTCGATCCGCTCAAAGCCAATCTCAAAGACCCGCTCGAACGGCGGCGGCTGGCCGAACTGTTGGAGCGCGACTTAGGTCAACCGACCGGTTACGTCCTCCCGCTCGGCTGGAACTATCGCGACCAAGCCTGGGACAGCAGCCCCTGGGATTTTCGGCGCGGCCAGATGTTCCTCATCCCCGGCGACTCGCCGATGGGCTTGCGCCTGCCGCTAAGCTCGCTGCCCTGGATGGCCGAGGAAGAGGTCGAGCCGTTCATCGAGCGTTCCCAATTCGATGACTTTCAGCCGTTGGCCAATTATCAGCAGTTGGTGCAGCAGCGGGCCGAACAACCCACCCCGGAAGATGCTCCGCCCCGCGCCACGCAAATACGGGATGTTGTTCACACCGCCATCAGCATCGAGCCGCGCCACGGTCGCCTCTACATCTTTATGCCGCCGTGCAGTTATTTGGAGCATTATCTTGATCTGTTGGCCGCCATCGAGCTAACCGCCGAAAAGCTGTCGATGCCGGTGGTGATAGAAGGGTACGAACCCCCGTCAGACCCGCGTCTGCAAAAAATTCTGGTTACACCCGACCCCGGCGTGATTGAGGTTAATATCCACCCAGCCAACGATTGGAAATCGCTGGTCAGCAACATCGAAGTGCTGTATGAGCAGGCCCGACTGGCCCGGCTCGGCACCGAGAAGTTTATGCAGGATGGTCGCCATACCGGCACGGGTGGCGGCAACCACGTGACGATGGGCAGCACCAGTGCCGTTGACAGTCCTTTTCTACGCCGACCCGATCTGCTGCGTAGCCTGGTGACCTACTGGCAGCACCATCCGGGGCTGTCGTATCTGTTTGCCGGTATGTTCATCGGCCCTACCAGTCAGGCCCCCCGCGTTGATGAAGGGCGCGAGGAACAGCTTTATGAGTTGGAAATCGCTTTCCAACAACTGCCTAAACCCGGCGAACCGGTCTTTCCCTGGTTGGTCGATCGCGTTTTCCGCAACCTGCTGGTCGATATTACCGGCAACACCCACCGCGCCGAATTCTGCATCGACAAGTTGTACTCGCCGGATTCCGCCACCGGGCGGTTGGGTCTGGTGGAAATGCGCGCCTTCGAGATGCCGCCGCATGCCCGCATGAGCCTGATGCAGATGCTGCTGTTGCGCGGCTTGGTGGCGCGGTTCTGGGAGCGGCCCTATGCGGGTCGAGAATTGGTGCGCTGGGGCACGCGAATTCACGATCAGTTCATGCTGCCGCACTACGTATGGGCGGATTTCCAGGATGTGATCGGCGAGTTGAACGATGCCGGCTACCCGTTTGCGAGCGACTGGTTTCTGCCGTTCTTCGAGTT
>JAGRBY010000524.1 GCA_020433835.1 Anaerolineae bacterium
CTATCGGAACTCAATCTGGCCCTCGGCGGCGATTGGCTTGAGGCGGGTCGGGAGAGTGTCGGCTTGCGAGCCGGCTTTGGGCTGGATGTGACCGAGTTTCAGCAATATCTGGCGGACACCCCCTCTGATCTGCCCAGCTTGAGTACTGCTGCCGATCTCTATCGGGATAATTTTCTAACCGGTTTCACCTTGCCGAACTGCCCCGAATTCGATGAGTGGCAATTCTTCCAGAGCGAGAGTTTGCGCCAAGCTTTGGCCTCCGCCCTGGAACGATTGGTTGACCTGCTGTGTGACCAGGCCGGCTACGAAACGGCCATCCCCTACGCCCGCCGCCGGCTGGCTCTCGACCCGTGGCACGAACCTGCCCATCGCCACCTTATGCGTTTATACGCCCAGACCGGTCAACAGGCCGCAGCCTTGCGCCAATATCAACTCTGTCTCGAAACGCTTGCGGCTGAGTTTGGGATTTCCCCTGCTCCGGAAACCATCGCCCTACACCAAGAAATTCGCACCGGCACGTTGAGCCGGAAAGCAGACCATCTAGAAGATACTCCCCCAACCACGGCACGTGATCCCATCCTCAATCATCCGTCTAAAATTCAAAAGCGCCATAATCTGCCTCCCCAAACGACAACCTTCGTTGGCCGAGAACGTGAACTGACCAACATCAAAAAACTACTGTTGGACGAAGCAGGTTGCCGGCTGCTGAATCTGGTTGGCCCCGGTGGAATTGGCAAAACCCGCCTGGCTTTGGCTGCTGCAGCGCAAATAGTTGAGGCTTTTCCCGATGGTGCCATCTTCGTTCCCCTAGCGCCCGTCAGCGAAGTGGCCGATATTGTCCCGGCCATGGCCGAAGCCTTGCGCTTCACTTTCTATGGCAGTGCCGCTCCCAAAGCCCAACTACTGGACTATCTGAGTCGAAAAAAGCTACTTCTGATCGTCGATAACTTTGAACATCTCGTTGAAGGGGCTGACTTGCTGTCCGTCATCTTAAGCCAAGCTCCCGAGGTCACGTTGCTGGCGACCTCACGGGAACGACTGCATTTGCAGGAAGAGTGGGGCTATGAGGTCCAAGGGTTACACTTTCCGGCAGTTAGGAGCCGGGCCTCAAGGGTTTCGGACCCCTTCGAGGCCGTAGATGGCTACAGCGCTATCGAGTTATTCATGCAGCGTGCCCGCCAGACTAAAGCCAATTTCGGCCCTTCCGCGGAAGAGATGGCCGACATTGGGCGAATATGCCAACTGGTGGAGGGGGTGCCGCTGGGTTTGGAGTTAGCTGCGCCTTGGATTCGGACGCTGAGTTGCCAGGAAATTGCGATTGAGATTGAGCGCAGCCTCGACTTTCTGTCCACACCCCTGCGGAACGTGCCGGAGCGTCATCGTAGTCTACGGGTGGTGTTTGAACAGACCTGGGGCCGGCTGTCGATAGCAGAGCAGACCGTGCTAAGGCAATTATCAGTCTTTCGTGGAGGCTGTACGCGGGAGGCTGCGGAGCAGGTAACCGGCGCGACACTGTCGGTGCTAGCCTCACTGGTGGACAAAGCCTTGCTGCGGCGCACGAACAAAGGCCGCTACGAGTTGCACGAACTGGTCCGTCAATTTGCCGAGGCCCAGTTACAGACCGATCCCGAGGTGGTCAACCAGGTTCAGCAGCGACATCAGAGTTATTTCGTGGCCTTCCTTGAAACACGCACCGCTGGGGTTAAGGGGAGCAAACAGAAGGCAACGCTGGCTGAGATTAAGGCTGACATGGACAACGTGCGCTTAGCCTGGCGACAGGCTGTCGCGTATCGAGATGCTGAGGCGATTGAGCGCTCCGCCGAATGTTTGCACATATTCTACACCTATAGCAGCGGACATTACGAAGGGCAGGTGGCCTTTCAACAGGCTGTAGCTGCTTTTACCAACATGCCTGACTCACCGAAAGATGAGGTTCAACGACAAGATCTGATCGTTTTAGACCAACAAGAAAACCTGGTCGGCTTTCTGCTGACCGTACAAGCCTATTTTCTGGCCCGCATTTCCGGGAAGCAGTTGCTGCCGGAGCAAGTGATCGCCCGTTTACTACAGGCGCAGCCGGGCAACCGGCGTCGGGAGAGTGTTGCCCTTGCCTTTCTGAGTCGGGCCATTAGTTATCAAGGCAGAATCGCCGACTCTATCCCCTACGCAGAGTTAGGTCTGACCCTCGCTGTAGAAACGGGCGATCTTCTAGGGGAATGGTTGAGCCTGTTGATGCTTGGCGGCCCGCATATCGATAGCCAGCCGGCGAAAGCGGAACAGTTCCTAAAGCGGGCTTTGGCCGTCTGTCAAAAAAGTGGTGACCCATCGGCCCGTGGCTGGAGTTGTAAAAATCTGGGCCATGTCTCTATTGAATTAGGGAATTACCGTGAGGGCGCGCAATATGTTGAGCAAGCCATCATCACGTTTGGCGATCTAGATAATATTCAGGGCCTGGGTGATGCCTTCGAGGGAGCGGGCAAGTTGGCAATAGCTGTGGGTGATTACACTGGAGCGATCCAGAATTTTCGACAGTCCTTGGCCTATTTTGACGAAACCCGATCAGCGCTCCGGGCCAACCATTGTCGGGTCTGGCTGAGCATGGCTTTTCGCTTACAAGGTGATGATCACCAGGCTGAACAGATATCCCAGGAGGCATTAGCTACCTTCAAGGCCATCAACGATCCTTTACATCGAGGCTATTGTCTCCTCAATCTTGGCTGCCTGGCTCAGGATCAGGGGGATTTGGCCCGGGCGGAACAGCTTCAGCAGGAAGCCTTGAATATATGGCAGCAAATCGAACAGGAAGCGCGGGTGGCGGACGCATCAAGTTGCTTGGGCCACTTGATGGTGGCCTCTGGTGAGCAACGTCACAACGAAGCCAGAAAATATTTTCGGCAAGCTCTTGAGCTTTCGACAAAGCATCAGGTGGCCCCCATCGCTCTGGATGTCTGTGTGGGGGTAGCTCAACTTCTAGCCCAAACTGAGGACATAGAACAAGCCGTTGAACTCCTGGCCTTGGCTGAACACCATGAAGCCACCACCTTTGAAACCAAAGGGAGAGCGCGGCAGCTTATGGCCGAATTGGCGGATCAGTGGCCCGCTGAGATAGTGCAGACAGTCCAACGTCGGGGGCAGACCCAAGACCTATGGACCGCCGCACAGGCATTGTTGGCTGAATAAATCACCACATAGCTATCTTAACCTAACTGAATCTCCGGCGCGACCTCCGAGTTCATCAACGAGGCCCCACCATCGGCATAAAGCACCTGGCCCGTAATCCAGCCCGCGTCCTCCGAGCAGAGCAGGGCTGCTACATTGCCGATGTCGGCGGGCGTGCCCAAGCGCCCCATCGGAGACCAACCGCTGCCGTGCCAATTTCGCTGGAGATCCTGGACCGCCTCGGGCAGGCTATTCAAGACGCTATCCTCGGTCCAACTGGGGCTGATGGCGTTGACGGTGATACCCCGCTTGGCCAAGGCCACCGCAAAGTAGCGCATCAACGAGACCATCGCCGCCTTGGCCGCGCCCATCGCCACCCACGGTTGCAGGCTGCCGGTGCGGCTACCGGCCCCATAGGTAATCGCCAGGATGCGCCCGCCGTCCGGCATCAGGCGGGCTGCCTCCTGGCCGGCCACCAGAAAGGCTTTGGCCTGGGAGTCGACAGCCATATCCCACTGCTCCAGCGTGATCTCCATCGTCGGGTAGAAAAAGGTCGGCACTTCCGGCCGGGCATTGCTTACAAAGATGTCCAGCGTGCCAAATTCGGCCTCGACGGTGCGGAACAGATGGCGGATATCATCGGGTTGGGAGACATCGGCCTGGATGATGAAACCGTCAGCACCGCGCTCCCGAACCTTAGCCAGGGTGTCATTAGCCGCCGCCTCATTCTGGTAATAGTGAACAGCCACCTTGGCCCCCATTTCGGCCAGCTTCAGGGTGATCCCTCGACCAATACCGCGTGAACTGCCGGTAATCAAAGCGTGTTTTCCATTGAATGACATGATTAATCTCCTTGCTAACATTATTCGATTTGCACAACGAGTTATTTTTTACAGTATAATCCAGCCGCCGCCCCGTAAGCGCCCCTGACAGCGCCCCATCACGCGCCCCAAAAGAGAATTCTTCAGATGTTGACGAATTGGTAGGGAAAAAGAGAGGTCAAATGCCCCATTTCAAGGGCAGCGTCTTCTGCCAAGATGAATACAAATGATAAAAAATGTGGGTTGGCAATAAACAAAAAGCACCGCAGGTTTTAGATACCTGCGACGCTTTTTTATTAGAGTTGTTGCAGAATAAGGGGATAGGGGAAAGATCCCCTACCCCCGCCAGAGGCTTAAGTCATTGCCGCCGCCGCAACCCGCTTTTGAATGCGAGGATTGACGATGGCCAAGACCGAACGAAAGGCATCATCGTACTTATCAACATCGTGTCGGAAACGCTGGGCCAAAACAGCGAAATGTTTGAATTGACGGATGGTGTTTTCAACAATAATCCGACCTCGGGCAAACTCTTGGTTCAGCCGTTTTTGCTCGTCAATGAGGGGGTAATGCTTGGATTTCTTGAAGGGGGTTATCACGCTATGGTCCGGTAAGTCGTCCTGAATACCCTGGTAACCACAATCCCCGCCAACCGTTGTTTCTGGGGGAATCTTAGCCGCCGCCCCCGAGTGGCTGAAAAGTTTGCGGTCATGTTTGGAACCGGGGCTTGACGGACTTAAGGGCCTGTAAAAGTATAACATACCGAACAGGAGAGCGTTGCATAAAAGCAAGCAGGGGGAACCACGGTCAATTTGGGGGAATTTTTCAAAAGTAAGGAATAGAGGATTAGGCGAGAAATTGGAGATGTGGCCTCAAAAGCGTGGAAAAAACGCTGTAAGGGGCAAAATAAGCGGCCAAAATATCCTTAATCAAGGAAAAGTTCACCAATTTCTGAAATTAGCGTGACAGAATTTAGGGCTGATGTCAACCCCCTAGCGGAAAATTGGCAGTTTTGAAAAAAACGGTTCTTATGCAACGCTCTCAACAGTAGTATAATGCAAGCCAACATGAGAAAGGTAGCTTGCCAATGAGAACCAAAGCAGAACAGCAAATCCACCAATGCGAGTGCGTCATCTGCCGGGCCGGCCGGTGATGACCCGGTAACAACACACTATCACCAGCAGGTAAATTTGTTGCTGAGCCGGTTGAATGAACCCCAACGGCGCTGGTACGCTGGGGTACTGTCGCAACAACCAGAC
>JAGRBY010000525.1 GCA_020433835.1 Anaerolineae bacterium
GCTGTTGCGCAGCTTCTGTCGCACTCTCTTAATTTTAACGGGTCTCTAACCAGGTTTCAAGTAACGGCTCTATATTTTGGCCGGAAGTTTGTTCAATTGTCTCAATGAGATCCTGTTTGGTCGCATTTTTGTATTTGTAGCGAGCCAAATAGGTTTTCATAACCTCAAAATAGCGGTCATCACCCAATTCTTGGCGCAAGGCGTTAAAAAACAAGGGGCCTTTGCCGTAGATGAAGGCACTATACTCAGCTTCGGTGTACTCTGAAACCGAGTCGGTGATCGCTCGGTTCCCTCCGTTGGCCTTAGCGTATTCGTATGGTTCTTTAAAATAGCTGTTAATAACCATTTCGCTGGTCTCTGCGCCGTGAATTTCTTCCCAGTAGAGAGCCGTACTGTAATTGGTTAGCGATTCGTCTAGCCACGGAGCGTCAATTTGATCGTTGCCGACCAGGCCATACCACCATTGATGGACTACTTCGTGGACGGTAGCATGTTCAAAAAAGCCGCCCGGCTGATCGTACAGACCTTCGGCGATGACCACGATACCCGGATACTCAACCCCACCGGCCGTAGTTGGCGTAGCGATAACATCGAATTCGGCGTAAGGATAGGGTCCAAACCGTTGGTTAAAGAGGGCAAAAGCATCGACAGCGTAGTGCAGCGCTGCTTGCCCGCCCTCTGCTAGCGCGGGTGGATAGTAGCTGTTGACAGTTATGCCGTCGACAACCTGGCTGGCAATCTGAAAATCCTCGGCCATAGCGATATAGAAATCGCGCATTGGCCCGGTTACCAGCGTGAGCGTTTTTGTGCCATCGCCGTTGTCTCGGCTGTCGATTAGGCTGCCTGAGGCGGCGACTATCATTTCGGTCGGTACAGTTAGATGAACTTGAAAGAGCGCGATATCCAAATACGTAGCGTCTCCATATGTTGGGGGTATTTCTCGATCCCAACCTTCATCATCATACGTGGCAATCACCGGATAGAAGCCGGCCAAAGCAGCCGTGCCCTCGGTGAACGAAAAGATATTGTAGCCTTCATCAGTGTGGGTTGGTAGGGTTGCTTCAAAGGATAGGCTGATGTCGACGGCCTCTCCCGACAGGAGGGGAGCAGGTAGTGGAACACGCAAAGCAGTTTCGTTCGAATCCAAGGTGGGGGTGATAGCTTGCTCATCCACCCTTACCGTATCGATTTTCATCTGTCCACCATAACCCGGCAGATTGGGGTAAAGACGAAAGACAATCTCATCTAGTGGAACATCTTCATTATTCGTATAGTAAATCTGTTCGGAGCCGGTGAGTTTGGGTTGACCCTTGGTATCCGTTGTCTCAAAATCGAGTATCGCTTCAATATTATAGCGACTGGCTCCTTCGGCCACGATCTGATCTACATCAGCGGCAAATTGAGGCAGCATGGCTTGATGGTAAAGAGACACATCGGGAAGCTTAACCTGAGGGGCAGGTAAGCTTGGTGTGAGGGGTAAAGTTGGTGTGTTTTGAGGTTGGATAGTGCTCATGGGCGTTGATGTTAGGGTAGGCGATGTCTCTGTTGTTGCCGTAGAGATCGCAGACGATAGTGTAGGTGTAGCAGTCTGTAATTCTTCTGTCAATTGTGTAAGAGAGGCAAGAGGGCTACAGCCAAGCACAAAAATAAAAAGGCACAAAAGTATGCGAGATCTAAGGATCATAGTGGTAGGATACTGAAATCAAAATAAGGTGACGACCCCGTTTGATATGGTCGCCGCCCAGGTTGTTGAGCAGACGTTGTTTTTCTTTGAGCACCGAACGAATAGACAGGTATCATTATAGAGATGATACGGAAACTTAAGCCCCTAGCAAATTACGATGTTCTTTTGGTATTGTCAATACAGGTTTTTCCTTAAAGTTTTTGTGGTAGCGCCGAAATAAGGGTAGATGTGCCTTATCGTATTAAAAATTTCTGCAAGTACTTTGTAGGTTACCTGAAAATACCTGTATTCTTCTGCTAATAAATGAGGATAGAGAGCATTTCTATTTAATTTATCACACCTATCAGTAGAGTTTGCGTATTATGGAAATGAGCCGTAATATGGTAGTAATGGTCGATTTTTAGACACCTGATGCACAGCGATGTGCGTAACAATCTGGTACATCATAAAACAGTGGGTGATTGAATTAAAAATACGACCGGCTCAACTTTACTACACGCGTTACCCTGTAAAATACTATAAATTTTGCTTACAAGCTAATATAAGAAGCCTCTGCCGCTGGTTTGATAAAACTTTTGCTCATTGACCTGGTAAAAGAAAGTCAAAGAATTTTTGTAACGTTGGTTAAAAATTTCTTTGACACCGTAATGGGTTTGTGATAAAATACACGACCGTTGCCCCTTTAATTTTTATAAAATCCTTGATAATAATTCACGCTAGGAGACGTAATCTTGCCACTTGATTATATCCCCATATTAATCCTGTTCGTTATTGCAACCATATTGGCTGGCGTTTCTTTAGCTTTGCCTCATTTTCTGGGGCCGCGTCTGCCAAACAAAGCGAAGTCAGAGGTTGTAGAATCTGGTAAGTTGGCTTATGGTGATGCGCGCCGACGGGTGCCAATTCAATATTACATTGTCGCGATGCTCTTCATTATATTCGATATTGAAGTGCTCTTTCTTTATCCATGGGCCGTTGTTTTTTGGGATTTGAAATGGTTTGGGCTTGTTCAAGTGGGTATTTTTACACTGCTGTTAATTGAGAGTTTTGTGTATGTATGGAAGAAAGGAGTACTCGAATGGGAGTAGCAGTTGGTGCTCCGCAGCAGGGCGCGTTGGGTGGTACTCAGGCGCATGCTAAGGATGGAAGTGCAGGTTTTGCATTAGCTAAATTAGAAGAACTGGTCAACTGGGGACGAGCCAATTCGGTTTGGCCGTTAACCTTTGGGTTAGCCTGCTGCGCCATCGAGCAGATTAGCGCGGCTGCGTCCCGTTTCGATATTGCCCGTTTTGGCTCTGAAGTATTTCGGGCTTCGCCACGTCAGGCGGATCTGCTGATTGTGTCCGGCCGGGTGTCGAACAAAATGGCACCGGTAATTAAACGAATTTACGACCAAATGTCTGACCCCAAATGGGTTGTGGCGATGGGTGACTGTGCTTCTTGTGGTGGCCCCTTTAATAATTACGCCATCGTTCAGGGGGTTGATAAAATGATACCGGTTGATGTCTACGTTCCTGGCTGTCCACCTCGACCGGAAGCGCTTTTCTACGCCCTTGAGAAACTTCGTGAGAAAATTAAAGCTGAAGAAAAGCTTGGTGTTCGAGAGTAGGAGGCTTTTGTAGGCCCCACCTAACTTTGAAAGTAGGGTTAATTTGATTTTGAGAAAGTCCTGATGACCGAAAAACTTATTGAAAAACTAAATGCGAAAGTCCCTTCAGCATTAAAAGACCACTCAGAATTTAGAGGCGATACGACCCTTGTTATTGATGCCGAGCATGTACGCGATGTCGCTTCCTTTCTAAAAAATGATGAGGACACGCAATTCGACCTTCTGGTTGATGTTTATGGTACAGACCGCCTAAAGTTAGGCCAATCGCCCCGTTTTGCCGTTAATTACGAACTTTACTCTATTTCGAAAAATAAATTTGTACGTGTAATAGCCGATCTGATCGATCCCGGCCGTAACGGCGGGAACGGTGGCTCCGGTAAGTTTGGCGAACCGCTGCCCAAAGTGGCCTCGGTCACGGACATCTGGCCCACGGCCAACTGGCTTGAGCGGGAAACGTACGATTTAATGGGGATTGAGTTCGAAAACCACCCTTGGCTGCATCGTATTATGATGCCGGACAACTGGGTGGGGCATCCGCTGCGCAAGGATTATCCGTTGGGCGGGGAACCGGTTTATTTTGAGAAGGATAAAAATAATCCGCGTTTTGCTCACTTGGGCAAGCAAATTATGGCCGGCCCTTCATTCGAGACCGAACTGCCTGAGGAGATGGATCTCGAAGGGCATATGGTGCTCAACCTCGGTCCGCACCACCCGGCCACCCACGGTGTGCTGCGCCTGGCCACGGAGCTAGATGGCGAAAAAGTTGTTCGAGTTACGCCCGAGTTGGGCTATCTGCACTCCGGCTTCGAGAAGACCGGCGAGAACAAACGCTACGAAAAGTTCATCCCTTATTGCGACCGCATGGATTATGTTTCGCCAATGAATAACAACTTGGCTTACGTGATGGCGGTTGAAAAATTAATGGATGTTGAACTTCCCGAACACGTCCAGTATGCCCGGGTGATTTTGGCTGAGTTACAGCGGATTGCTAGCCATATGATCTGGCTGGGTACCCACGCGATGGATGTGGGCGGAACGCCGCACGCACTTCCATTATATTGTTTCATGATGCGCGAGCGTATTCTCGATATTTTTGAAATGGTCTGTGGGGCACGGATGACCACCAGCTATTTCAGTGTCGGTGGTTTACGTTGGCCGCTGCCCGGCGCGTTTATGGATGCCGTTCGGGCCTTTTTGAAAGAGTTTTCCGGCTACTACGACGATTATCACGTGATGTTGACCAAAAACCCGCTGTGGTTGAGCCGCCTCAAAGGCATCGGCATCTTGAAAGCGGAGGAAGCGATTGCCTTGGGTATAACCGGGCCACTGCTCCGGGCCGCCGGTGTCCCCCTCGATTTGCGGAAAGTGCGACCTTACTACGTGTATGATCGCTTTGATTTTGACGTACCAACATCCACCGACGCCGACTCGTATGCACGCTACACGGTTCGGATGGAAGAGTTGAAGCAGAGTATGCGCATCATTGAGCAGGCGATGGAGCAGATTAAGCCTGGCCCGCACCGCACAGCCGATCGCAAAGTGGCTTTGCCACCTCGCCAGGAAATTTCGACCAGTATGGAGTCGCTGATTCATCACTTTAAACTGGTCACCGAGGGCTATCGCCCGCCGGAAGGGCAGGTCTATTCTATTGGTGAGAACCCGAAAGGCTGGCTGGGATTTGGCCTGATTAGCGATGGTACTGCCAATCCCTATCGGCTGCGGGTTCGAGGACCATCATTTGTTAATTTGCAAGCAACCAACACCATGGCGCGTGGTGGCTTTATCTCTGACTTGATCACAATTATCGGGTCAATTGACATCGTACTTGGGGAGGTTGACCGCTAATTATGGGTTGGACTGAAAAAGAACAGCAAGACCTTGAAAAGATTTTGAAGAAGTATCCGCCTGATCGCAAGATGTCGGCGGTTTTACCGGCGCTTT
>JAGRBY010000526.1 GCA_020433835.1 Anaerolineae bacterium
GATCGTATTCGTAGCCATGCCAGGGACAGATGACCCAGGGGCCGTCGATTTGCCCTTCGCCCAGAGGGCCGCCCTGGTGCGGGCAGCGATTATCGAGGGCGGTGAAGCCGTGTTGGGCGGTATGGATTAGGCAGACGGCCGTTACGCCAGCCAGTGCGGTCATAACTTGCCCTGCCGGTAGTTCGTTTGTTTCCACGACTTTATACCATTTCAGTGCCATTGCGTGTTACCTCCAGCGGTATGATTTTTCAGTATTTATCAACGTGTGTGAACGGTGGAGACGAGTCGATATAAGACACTTTAGGCTAATTTGATTGAAAATCGATTACGGAACTCTTACGAGAGTATTACGTCCAAACGGTGGCAGGGAGAGATAGTGTAGCCAGGTAGAAATGGAGACGATAGAATTATAGTATAGCGTATTTGTTATGTCTGTAACCGGGCGCACATTACAGTACTAATCTACGATTACCCGGCAAATGCCTGTGAGATAGCTTCCAGCGAGACATCATAACGGAAATTGGTGCTGCGATGGCCACCGTCGAATTCTTGATGATGGTGGTGAATACCCATTTCCGTGAGGCGTTGGCTCAAGATGCGTGCTCCGTAGTGGAGCGCGTACTCATCGCGATTGCCGCAGTCGAGGTAGAGCAGCTTCATGTGGCGTAGTGCTGCGGCGTATTGCGTTTCAATAAGCAAGGTCATGGGATCCCAGGCCAGCCAGCGCTGCCAGATATCGGGCCGAAATTCGCCGGTGTGGAAGGCGAAGGGCAAATCAAAGCCGCATGGCGAGTCGGGGTTGGGTGAATAGCAGGCAGACATAGCAGACATATGAATGATATCGAAAAAGGCGGGTGGTTTGGGGTACATTTTGGGGGTGAAGGCATCGAGAAAATCACGCAGACTTTCATACGAGTCGATAGTGTTGCGAGCAGCAGCATCGAGAAATTTGGGAAACTCCGGTTTGTAGCAATATTCAAAAACCATATCGCCACTGTGGCAGGCTATCGCGCCGAAAATATCAGGATGGCGCATCCCTTGCACCAACGCGCCGTATCCGCCGGATGATTTACCACCGATAGCCCGAAAACCAGCTTCGGCTTTTGTGCGATAAGTTTTGTCGATGTGGGGGACAACTTCTTGAATGAGATGATCTTCGTACTGGCCGGTGGCGCTCGAGTTGAGGTATTGGCTGCCACCGTAGCGGGTGAAGCCATCGGGTAAGACGACAATCATCGGTTGAATAGTAGCGGCGTTGATAAGGCGATCGAGGCGTTCCTGAATCGTCTCGTCAAAAGCGGAGTCGTTGATCATCAGCGTTCCCCGCCCGGTAAAGCCGGTTAGCAGATAAACGGTGGGGTAGCGGGTGTCGCCATCCTCATAGCCGGGCGGCAGGTAAACCGGCACGCGCCGTACAAACGGATCGCCCAGCGGGTTGTCGCGCAGTACCTCGCTGGTGATAGTTTCGATAATAACTTGGCTCTCGACTGTCATAGCGTTGCTCCTAAAAAGGTCACGGGGCGCAATTAGGCAGTGATGCGAATTGTAACCTGGGTTAGTAGGCTACAGCGACGTAAGTTCCCTCTTTGTTTTTGTGGAATAAATACGTCTATGTCTAAAAAGTATACCTTGTTATTAGACAGAGGGTCAAGAATGGGGCGATGGGTTTGAGGCTCTGCGGGCGATTAATGCCACCCAATCTTCGTGACTGTAGCGCTCTACAATCGCAAGCTGATGCGCTTGGGCAGCGCGGGTAACATCCGTTTCCTGATCGGCAATCATTCCGGACAGGATAAGACGACCGTCGGGCGATAAAGCAGCGGCCAGGCCGGGCATAATCTCGATGAGAATGTGAGCCAAAATGTTGGCGACAACCAGCGGCCACTGTCGCCCACCATTCTCTGTGGCAGAACCTACCGCTGTTTCGACGTGATCCATTAGCCCGTTGCGCTCAAAATTTTCGGCGGCAACCCGCACAGCGACGTCATCGACATCGACCGCGCGAGCGAAGGTTGCGCCCGATTTAAGCGCGGCAATTGACAATACACCAGAGCCGGTACCAACATCGAACAGTTCCTGACCATGCAAATCCATCCCCTCGAAAATTTTGAGGCAAAGTTGGGTAGTGGGGTGTAATCCGCTGCCAAAGGCCAGACCCGGATCGATCTCAATGACGATATCCTCAGCCGAAGATGTGTAATCACGCCAACTGGGTTTGATGACGAAATGCTGCCCAATGCGCACCACGTGAAAATGCTCGCGCCACGAGGTAGCCCAATCGCTTTTGCCGACCGGTTGGAGGCGAGGTTCGGGCAACCCTTTCGGCAGCGCCTGGCCGATCAAGGCCAGAAGCACTTCAACCTCGCGCAGGCGTTCTTTGTCTTCAGCCGGGAGAACCGTACGAACGGTAACTTTCTCAAAGTCAGGAGCCAGCGACTCAATGACAGCCCCTCCATGACCATAGCGATTAAACAAATCGCCAACGACTTCGGCAGCTTCACCATCGATGCCAATAATTGCAATTTCGGTAAAATCCATGGGTTATCACCAAAAACAACAGGCTACAGGACGTTAACCTGTAGCCTGTCGGAGCTTTATCAAAATTTAATAGTAAAAAAATGACCTAGACACCAAAAGCATCACGAATACGATCGAAGAAACTTTTCTCGCGTTGGGGCACAACTTCGCGATCTAGCGATTTGCCCAGTTCGAGCAGCAAGTTGCGCTGATCTTTGGTCAGGTTGGTCGGTGTACGTACCTGAATGGTCACAACCTGATCGCCACGCCCGGAAGTGGTACCATCGCGCCGCAGTCGGGGCACCCCTTTATTGCGAAGGCGAATGGTTTCGCCGGTTTGGGTGCCGGCCGGAATGGTCATCAACTCTTTGCCATCGAGTGTTGGTACTTCAACTTCATCACCCAGCGAAGCCTGTGTAATGTTAATCGCCAATTCCAAATGGATAGTGTCATCTTGGCGGCGGAAGTAAGAGTGCTCTTTGACTTTGATGACCACGTATAGGTTTCCGGGCGGCCCGCCGTAAACACCACTTTCACCTTCGCCGGACAGCCGAATTTGCGTGCCGACATCAACTCCCGCCGGGATCTTGACTGAAAGATGCCGATTTTTGACAATTTGGCCGCGGCCCTGGCATTCGCCGCAGGGAGTGGTAATGATTTCCCCGGCCCCTTGGCAGCGAGGGCAGGTGCTGATGTTGATAAAGAAACCGGCCTGACGCCGCACTTCACCCGTTCCATTACATTCCGGGCAGCGGATGGGATTGGTTCCCGGTTCGGCTTTGCTGCCGTTACAGTGATTACACGTTTCTCGGCGCGGAATTTCGATCTCTTTTTCAACGCCGAAGACGGCTTCTTCAAACTCTAACGTCATATCATAGCGCAGATCGGAACCACGGCGGGGCCGTCGTCCCGTTTGGCGCCGACTGCCGCCAAAGCCGCCAAAGCTGCCGAACACCTCTTCAAAGATCTCAAACGGATCACGACCGCCTTCAAAGCCAAAGCCGCCACCAAAGCCACCAGGGGTGGCTCCAACACCGGCGTGGCCAAAGCGATCATACATGCCCCGCTTTTGTTCGTCGGAGAGAACTTCGTATGCTTCGTTGACTTCTTTGAATTTTGTTTCAGCATCAGCTTCTTCGCTGACATCAGGGTGATATTTTCGAGCCAGACGTCGATAAGATTTCTTTATTTCGTCTGGAGTGGCGCCTTTTGCTACGCCTAGAACTTCGTAGTAGTCGCGTTTGTTGCTCATAACGAATGCCTTGGTGCTGAAAAAACGTGCCTATTTTGCTTCGGTAAATTCACCTTCGACCACATCTTCATCATTAGGGCCATCAGATGCGCCGCCATCATCCGGGCCGCCTGGAGCCGCGCCCGGTGGGGGCGAACCGGCGGCACCGTACATTTCTGAACCAGCTTTTTGCAGTGTTTGGCTAAGATCGGTTGAGGTGGCTTGAATAGCGTCAAAATCATCCTGTTCGATGGCTTTTTTGGTGGCGTCGATTTTGCTCTCAATTTCGCTTTTGAGTTCGGCGCTGATTTGTTCGCCTTGTTCGCGTATCAGTTTTTCGGCGGCAAAGACCAGTGAGTCGGCTTGGTTGCGAGTCTCAATCTGGCTTTTGCGTTGGCTGTCTTCATCTTTATGGCGTTCGGCATCTTTCACCATGTTGTCGATTTCATCATCACTCAAGCCACTGGATGGAATAATTTGCATCTTTTGCTCTTTGCCGGTGGCTTTATCCTGGGCGATAACGTGCAGAATGCCGTTCGCATCAATATCAAACGTTACTTCAATTTGCGGTACACCACGCGGAGCCGGGGGCAGGCCATCCAAAATGAATTTGCCTAAACTTTTGTTGTCGGACACCATGGGGCGTTCGCCTTGTACAACGTGAATTTCAACCTGCGTTTGGTTATCAGCGGCGGTCGAAAAGATTTGGCTCTTTTTGGTTGGGATGGTCGTGTTGCGGTCGATTAAGGGAGTGGCCACATGGCCCAATGTTTCGATGCTTAAGGTTAAGGGAGTTACGTCTAACAGCAGCACATCTTTGACATCGCCACCCAAAACGCCGGCCTGAATGGCAGCTCCAATAGCAACTACCTCATCGGGGTTAACACCCTTATGCGGTTCTCGACCGAATAGTTTTTTGACGGCTTCTTGAACCGCCGGCATCCGGGTTTGGCCACCCACCAGAACAACCTGATTGATATCGCTGGGCGAGAGTTTGGCGTCTTTTAGGGCCTGTCGGCACGGCTCCAGCGAGCGGGTTACCAAATCATCAGCCAACTGCTCAAACTTAGCCCGGGTAATGTTGAGGGTCAGGTGTTTCGGACCGGAGGCATCGGCGGTAATAAAGGGTAGGTTAACCTCGGTTTGCTGTGTGGCGGATAGCTCGATTTTAGCTTTTTCAGCCGCTTCTTTCAGGCGTTGTAGGGCCTGCGTATCTTGGCGCAGATCGATCCCTTCCTGTTTTTTGAATTCATCGGCGATATAGTCGATTAGCTTCAGATCGAAGTCATCACCACCCAAGAAGGTATCGCCATTGGTCGATTGAACCTCGAAAACGCCATCGCCCACATCGAGGATGGAAACATCAAAGGTACCACCACCCAGGTCATAGACCGCAATTTGCTCATCGTTGTCTCTATCAAGTCCGTAAGCCAGCGAGGAAGCGGTGGGTTCGTTGATAATCCGTAAAACTTCTAATCCGGC
>JAGRBY010000527.1 GCA_020433835.1 Anaerolineae bacterium
TTCTTTCGATCAACTCTGGCCTGCCGTTTACAACTCGCCCCATAACTGAAACGCACCCGTTTTTTCTTCGTTACTTCCACTTGTGACGTTTTTATTGTATCATGTTGATAATGATGTTTTTGCCTGGCCTTTGTATTCCATAATGGAATTGTGACCAAAATTACTCTTCTATTTGTACTCATGACTTGTTAACATCAAAGGTGTACGCTGAATATTCTCCTCTTGTTATCATAGCGTTTTATCATGCTGACCACGGATGTCGTAATCAGAAACAATCTGATGTGGCAGGTGTGAACTTCCATTATTCGTGAGGTGACTACGGTGATCCCCGCTGTTCCTTCTTTATCAACAAGTTTTTCAAGTAGATGAGGTCTAGAAATGTTTAAACCGTATTCTTTAGAAGCAATGAGGGGGATTTATGCCCATTAGCTCAAATACAACTCCGGCTATTAGTGTAATTATGCCAGCGTATTATGAAGAAGCGGCCATTGCTTCTGTGATAAAGCGAGTCCAGACGGTCCTATACGACTTAGACCAAACGTATGAAATTATCGTCGTTGATGACGGCTCGCAAGATGGAACCGCTCGGCGCGCTCATGAGGCAGGGGCCAGAGTCATCGTCCACCCCTATAATATCGGCAATGGCGCTGCCGTTAAATCCGGTATCCGGCATGCTCAGGGCGAAATTTTGGTGATGCTCGACGCGGATGGACAGCACCCCCCCGAAGATATCCCTCGGCTTTTGAGCCAGCTTGATCGATACGATATGGTTGTTGGCGCACGAACCCATGAGTCGGACAGCGATTGGCACCGCGATCTGGCTAACAGAATCTACAACTGGTTTGCCAGCTATGTTTGTGGTCGAAAAATTGATGATTTAACTTCGGGTTTTCGAGCGATGAAAGGGCATATTGCTCGTGGCTTTGTGTATTTGCTGCCCAATACCTTCTCCTACCCAACGACGCTTACATTGGCTGTGGTTCGGTCGGGATATACCCTCCGTTACGTGCCGATTAAGGCGGCGCGACGGGTCGGCAAAAGTAAAATTAAACTTTTCAAGGATGGCCCGCGTTTTTTGTTGATAATTCTTAAAGTTGCTACATTTTTTTCGCCATTAAAGGTGTTCATTCCGGCCAGCATTGCTATGTTTAGTGTGGGGATTGGTTATGGCCTGGTTAAAGTGTTGTTTTTTGCTTCGCGTTATGGCCCAACATCAGCCATGTTAATGACCGTCGCTGTTTTAGTCTTTTTGGTTGGATTGGTCTCAGAGCAGGTGGCCCAGCTTCGCTTTGAGGTTAGGGAGCGGGAGGGAACCCAAGAACATTTGCCCGTAATCAATGCCCCCTTCAATCACACCGAAAAGAGTATCCCCGAGAAAGAAATTTTTCAGTGATTCACGTATTTGTTGGTACCAAAGCCCAATTAATAAAAATGGCGCCAGTCATGCAGGAGTTGGATCGGCAAGGTATCAAATACAACTTTATTGATGCCGGACAGCATGCCTCTATAACCGGCGATTTGATGAGGCAGTTTAAGCTGCGTGAACCAGATATACGACTTCGCCAATCGGATACAAGTATCACCACGCTCTTTCAGGCAGCAGTTTGGACAGCCGGGAGTCTGTTTAAAATCATATTTAGACGTAATCAGATTTTTGAAAGGGTTTTTCGAGGTCAGAACGGCATCTGTCTTATTCACGGGGATACATTAACTACACTGCTATCGCTTTTTTATGCTAAACGATGCGGCTTGAAAGTTGCGCATGTTGAAGCCGGTCTGCGAAGTTATCACTTATTTGATCCGTTTCCCGAAGAAATTATTCGACTTCTAGCGATGCGTTACAGCGATGTGCTTTTTAGCCCTTCAGATTGGGCCTCAAGAAACCTTAAAAAGATGGGGTATTGGGCGAAAACTATTGAAGCCGGAGGAAATACCGGCCTAGATGCCGTTCGATACGCTCGGCAATCGGTTAATGGATATCATCAACTTGATGAAGCCTATGTAGTGATGACAACCCATCGCGTTGAGACAATTTACTCTAAGACGCGACTTGAAATGATTGCTAGTTTAATTGATAAAATTACAGCTCAGTACAAAGTATTATTTGTGCTGCATGAACCAACCCGTCATCAGTTAACTCGGTTTAAGTTGTATGATAAAATTGCCCAAAATCCGGCAGTAGAGATGCTGCCGTTACAGCCCTATTTGAAATTTATGGCTGTGGTTTCTAAAGCCCAGTTCATTGTCACTGATGGCGGGAGTATCCAAGAAGAGAGCTATTTTCTGAATGTGCCTTGCCTGATCGTCCGTTCAAAAACAGAACGAATGGAAGGTATCGGTGAAAATGCTTTTTTAGCCGAATTTAACCCGAAGCACGTTGATCGTTTTTTCGAATTGCTGCCAACGCTCAAGCGGAAAGCTATTGACGAATCTTTATCACCATCTAGAGTCATCATCGATAATGTGAAGCAGTGGTCGTAATGAATATCGTTAAGCGTGATTAAATATGGCTCGAAAGCATAAGCTGGTTTTATCAAATACTTATGGGCATCCTAATATTGGCGATGATGCCATTGTTGACTCTATGGTAGATAACCTATTAAGTGTACTAGATGATGTAGATATATCCGTATTAACCCTATTTCCACAACGTACACAACAAAATCAGCCGGCGGTTCGAGCAGTAAAGTCAGGCGTATTTGCCGGAATAATGTCAACAATTCATCGTATTTGTGAGGCCGATCTGTTGATAGTTGGTGGTGGTGGCATTATTCAAGATCAGACCAGCTTAGGAAATTTGCTGTTTCATCTCAGCCGTCCGGTTATTGCTCGTTTGTGCGGTACACCTTTTATTTGTTATGCTATTGGTGTCGGTCCTCTGAGAACGAAAATAGCCGCAATTCTAACGGCTCTAGTTTTAAGTAAAGCGGAAAAAATATTAGTAAGAGATCAACTATCTGCTGATTTGCTACTCAAGATAGGGCTATCAAGCAGTCAAATATTGGTTACGGCGGATCCGGTTTTGATTCTAGAATTTCCAACCGAGGTGCCTGAGATACCTGTTTATCAACAACTCCAGTCTATTAGAAAACGAAATAGTCGTCTAGTGGGGATATCCTTACGGCCTGAACACAGCAGTTACAAGCTGATACCCGGTAAAGTCGCTGAACCGGACTCGTCAGAAAGATTTTTTGATACCTTTGTTTCAGTGGCTCAATGTCTTATTCAAGAATGGGATGCTCATATCGTTTTTTTTTCTATGCACCCTAATCAAGATGATCCTCTGGGTTTACGGTTAGCAAAGATACTAGACCGCCCTGATAGAATCATCTTTATATCCGGCACTACATTGCCAAAAGACATGATGTCTCTGGTGAGCTGTGTGGATGTAATGATTGGAATGAGATTGCACACGTTGATTTTTTCGGCACGATCAGCAGTGCCAATGATCGGCTTATCGTATGATCCGAAAGTTGAAGGCTTTATGCGTTTGATTGGTCAAAGTGATTACATTCTTGGGTCGGATCAGTGGAAATTTGGCTGTATCATGCAGCTTGTAGAACGTATATTTGAGAATAAAGAGCTGATATCTAAAAAAATTAGGGCCAATCTTCCGGCGTTGCAGGCTGCATCCAAGAGAAATATTTCTGAAATCACCAAAGTTGTTCTCGAATAAAATCAGGCAAGCCAAATGTTCCGCCTGAATACAAACCGTATTTCCAGTCAATATGCGGACCGCTAATGGAAAGGCTTGGGTATCAATTGGATGAAGACCAAACATACCCTATCTAAATTAAAAACAGTTGTCCCTAATATTCTAACAGTCATAATTTTGACCGCTTTTTTGATCTATCTGGTTAAAAATCTTGATCGGTATTGGCAATTACTCAACCTTTCGCCCTATTTAATTGGATGGGCGTTCGCTCTATCTGTTCTTTTGATGTTTACAAATGGTTTGATTAATTTCTTTTTGTATCGGGGACTAGGGGTGCCTTTAACTATTAATGAAGGTTTTGGCTTGGCGTCGGTCAATTCACTGGCTAATTTGCTTCCTTTTGCCGGGGGAATGATTGCGAAAGGCATTTATCTAAAGCGGAAGCATCAGTTGGCTTACACCCATTTTTTGAGCGCTACTATGGCTCTATACGTATGTTTTGTGGCCGCTAATGGTGTTGTGGGTTTGGCGCTGCTAAGTTATTGGAAACTGGTCGACAAGACTAATCTACCCATTCTTTTGTTTATCGGATTTTTGGTTATGGCGGCCAGTATTATTGTGCTATGGTTACCGCTTGATTTAGATCTTGTATCTGATAAATGGCAACAACGGCTGCTGCAACTTATGCAAGGTTGGTATATTTTAGTCAAAAATCGATGGCTAATTGCAGAATTGGTTGGTATTCAGTTACTAATGACGCTAATATTCGCTGCCAGAATTTGGATTTCATTTCATTTGCTTTCACAGAACGTTACACTGGCCCAATGTGTTTTATTCTCCGCCGCTACGATACTCACCAACCTTGTTAGCATCACTCCCGGCGGGCTGGGGGTTCGAGAGGTGATTGTGGCGGCAGTTGCCACTGTCTTAGGCTTCGATGCGGATATCAGTATCTTGGCCGTCGGAATAGATCGACTGGTGGCTACGCTGGTGATAATCATTTTGGGGACAATCTATACTTACGTGTTAACTAACCAAGCGATGAATACCTCCCCTTCTATTTCCGAATCTTAAATAAAGTAGGGGATTTGAGAAAATATATTGAGATTTTTCAAAGTGCGCAGAAGGAACATTGTATATGGCATCTGCTCATAATACGTTGCGTACTCATTCATGCATTGTATTAGTCATAATATCTATCTTGGCTGTGTTATGGCTTCAAGCGCCTAGATTGTGGGATCAGTTTCAAGCCGATGAAGATTTTCGAACCTTCTATTGGATGAGTAAGTTTTACGATTCCGAACTTTTTCCTAACGAGCCACGTCCTCCATACATCAGTTTTCAGTTGCTTAGTCAGAACGTTATTTGGTATTTTCCCAGCCCGGCCTATGGATGGCTATTTAACCTCGCCAGTTTTCTGGTAACACCAATTTTTTTCGCTAAACTATTACCTTTTATCGTGATGCCCATCACGGTGTGGTATTTATTTAAGTTTGGAGAATCGGTTCGGGATCGGGGTACCGGCCTGGTTCTGGCATTGAGTTTTATTTTCCTTAATTTGATCTCGTCTACCT
>JAGRBY010000528.1 GCA_020433835.1 Anaerolineae bacterium
ATGGCCGACCATGCGCCGCTGGCCGCGGAGGATGGTCCTATTGTGGGTCATTTGCTTGTGGTCGATGACAACGAGATGAATCGAGACATGTTGTCGCGTCGACTGAAACGGCAGGGTCACACGGTTTCCGTAGCGGCCAACGGGCTGCAAGCTCTGGATATGATGAAGCAAGAAGCGTTCGATTTGGTGCTGCTCGACATTATGATGCCCGAACTCAACGGCTATGAAACCTTAGAGCGTTTAAAAGCCGATAGCGACCTGGCCTATATACCGGTGATTATGATCTCAGCCGTTGACGAAATCGAGAGTATTGTCCACTGCATCAAGCTCGGCGCTGAAGATTATCTATCAAAGCCGTTCAACGGCACGCTCCTCAAAGCCCGCATCGGGGCCTCGTTAGAAAAGAAACGCCTCCGCGATCGGCAGGCAGCCTACATTCACCAACTTGATATCGAAAACCAGCGCAAATCGATTGAGTTGGAACATGCCCGCCGCATTCAACTTTCGCTGCTACCGGCCGCCCCACCTCAACTGCCCTTCTTAGACATTGCCGCCTACCAAGAAACCGCCTCGGAAGTGGGGGGCGATTATTACGACTTTGCCGTCCAGGCCGACAATCAACTTCTCATCACCATTGGCGATGCCACCGGCCACGGCGTTGGCTCCGGTCTCTTGGTGTCGATGACCAAAGCCTCGCTGCTAGCGACCAATGAAACCGAAATCATGACCTTGATCCAAAAAATCAACCATATTCTCAACGAAATCGATCTGGGTGTTCAACTGAATATGGCGTTGATGTTGATTGAGGTGACTCAAACCCAGTCGGGCGAAGTTATCGTGCGAGCGTGCGGCGGTGGCATGCCGCCGATTTATCTACTGCGGGCAAACGGCCAGTTAGAGGAATTTATTATCAGCGGTCTGCCTCTGGCCATTACCAAAGAGGCCCATTACAGTGTAACCGAGTTTCGGCTTCACGCTGATGATACTATGGTTCTCATGTCCGACGGCCTTTCGGAGATGTTTAACCCTCAGCTACAATTTCTATCCTTCGATCGGTTAACCACGGGTTTAGCGGCGCTGAATACCAACGGCTTAACCGCCGCACAAATCATCGAGCAAATCGCCGACATCGGCCACAACTGGGCCAACGGTCATCCTATCGCCGATGATGTCACGCTGGTGGCCGTCCGCGTAAAGTAGAACCTCCCCTCAGGGCGCATCTATCGTCAGCGTCTGCACTTCCATCCACTGCTGCTCACCCTTAGCCACCAGACCGGCTCCGAAATTCCCTTGCGGCGATACTATCATATATTGATTATCTAGCCACATCACAAAACCTAACGGCCCGTGCGGCGCTGAGCGAGTGGTCAAAATGCTCTGCCCATCCACCTCAAACCTAACCGAGTCGCGCTGCCAGTACAGAGCGTAGGTATGCCACTCGGTCATCTCAGCCGGCACCAGGGCTTCGCTGACGCCAATAGCCCGCTGCCCAATAGGCCAGCAGCGTTGATAGAGCCAATCGACGTTCATAAGCGGCACGGCGAGCGGAGCCGTGGGCAGTAGCGCAAAAAAAGGCCAACGCTGCGCATCGATGGTGCCGACTTTCCAGCCCCAGCCGGGCGTATCCCTATCAAGTTTCATGGTAGATGGTGGAGCGCTGTAAAAAAACCAAACAACACGGGGTAACGCCGGCCACCGTAGACCGGTCATCAAAAAGGGATCATTCCAAAACCCGAAGCCGGCGGTGCCGTTCAGCACGCCGCTAGCGTGGGAAAAACGGGCACGAACGACCATGCTAAGGGGCGGCTGCCATAAAAAATCGCGGCGAGCCAGATGCTGGTAATCATCAATTTGGGCATTGATATAGTGGCTATTATCCGTTTGATGATTTAAAAAACGGAGACCATCGGTGGTAAAGACAAGTTGGCTTCCGCGCTTATTAAACGTTTTCCAGTGAGAGGCTAAGGTTTTTTCTTTGGAGAAATTTTCAACAATCAGATGTGGCACAATAACCGCTTCTATTAGATTTCTACGGTAAAAATTGCTCCGGATGGCTTGTTTGCGGCCACGTGAATGTGGCCTCCGTGCGCATCCACCACCATTTTACAAAAAGCCAGGCCAAACCCAAATTGAGCGGTTACTTCCGGGGCTGAACTGACGATATCTTTTCTGTTGGCTTCGAGACTGTCTGCCAGCAATGTGCGCTTTTCTTGCCCCATACCAACCCCTTCATCAATAACCTGCACCCGGATGCCCACCGCGCCATCATCACGAGGGATGTACGCCAATTTCAAAGTGATGGTGCCACCCGGTTTAGAAAACTTTACGGCGTTAGAGAGCAAGTTATCTAAAACCCGCTGAAAAAGGTTGATATCAACGGCCATAAGGTGACCTTTATCCGGCAGGTCAAGCACAAAGGAAATACCTTTAGATTGGGCTATAACATTGTAGCCGCCTTCAATATCCAAAATCAACTGCTTGACATCAGCGGCTGATAAACTCAATACCAAATTGCCCGAGTCCATCTTGGCCATGGTCAGCAGATCGTTAACAAAAGAATGCAATCGAAGCACCTGGCGGTGTAAAATATCAACATCAGCCGGATTAATGGGCGCAGAGAGGTTACTTTTTAGCAGCTCACTTACGCCCAAAATGGCCGTAAGTGGTGATCGCATATCATGAACAACCATATTCGCCAGGTTTTCACGCAGCTTCAACATTAACTGTAACTCATCAAACTGCGTTTTTAAACGCAGCAGGGAACGAACACGGGCCCGCAGCTCTAAAATGTTAACCGGCTTCGACAAAAAATCGTCGGCCCCGGCGTCAAAGCCGCGTGCCAGATCGCTTTTGCTATCAAGAGCCGTCACCAAAATAATGGGAATGTGCTGCCATCGCTCATCGGCTTTTAGGTATTGGCACACCTGCAAGCCGTCCATGCCCGGCATCATCACATCCAATAAAATAAGGTCAGGCGGCAGCTCTCTAATGGCTTCAATAGCCTTGGGTCCACTACTGGCAAATGTTAGGTTATATTCGTCTGCATACAAAAGTGCCTCTAATGTCTGGCGTCCAACATCCTCATCATCAACGATAAGAATCGTATTTGTCTTGCCCATAGATTGCCCTTAAAAAGATACTCTTTCTCTTAAAGCTATAAAGTACGCCCAGGAGGTGTAAAATTACTACCCCTGTACCTTACTCCGTCTTTACCGGGTCATTACCCAGATACTTTTCAATGAGTTGAACTATTTTTCTCAAGCTGGCCGGTTTACTGAGGTAATCATTCGCCCCGGCATCAAGACATTTCTCGCGATCACCCGGCATCGCCAACGCCGTAATGGCGATGATAGGGACATCGGAAAAATTATTAAGTGTTCGCAGATGCCGCATCGCACTTAAACCATCCATGCCCGGCATTTGAATATCCATCAGGATAATATCCGGCCCTGTTTGCTGGGCCTGCTCTATAACCTCCACGCCATTTCGTACAACTACCACATCATACCCTTTAATCTGTAAATAGTTGGAGATTGTACTAATATTAGCCTCATTATTTTCGGCCAGCATAATAAGAGGCGCGTTTGAAGATGAAGTTGATCGGTTATTGAGATTCGTGGAAGTATTCATTCTAACTAATTATTACCTTGTTCATAATACAAAATATAGGGATTGGCGAGGCATTTAGAAAATAACATGCACGTTGGACGATGAATTTAGAGAAGCAAAAACAGGATAATGTCCAAAAGATGAAAAATATACTTATGATAATAACAATCCAAAAAAATGGTTCAAAATTTTCGTAAAACTGCTACTATCTACCGTAGCAAAGTTCTACTTTTTTGTCTACTCGCAGAGTAGAATTTGGTAGATAAGTTACTACAACTTAGTGTAATGCAATTTCAAATTCTTACAAAATGTCCCTATGGGTATGGTTCTATGGGTATGGTTCTATGAGAATTGACATCTTTCTCACCTATAGTTAAGATATTAAATCGACCTTTCGATAATAAGAATTACATCTGAAATCCCGTTCCCAAAAGCGAGATATCCATGGACAGAGAAAATTCCAAAGTCATTCTGATTGTTGATGATGAAACCCGCATGCGTCGATTTATGCAGATGAACCTGGAGTTAGAGGGCTACCGTGTCATAGAGGCCAGCAACGGGCTGGAAGCCATTGAGCGCACCCGTGATGACCTGCCCGATTTGGTTTTGCTGGATGTCATGATGCCCGAACTCGACGGTTTTGAAGCGCTGCGCATCATCCGCGAGACCTCCACCGTGCCGGTCATTATGCTGACCGTGCGCGATGACGAAGACGACAAGGTCAAAGGATTGGCCCTGGGAGCCGATGACTACGTAACCAAACCCTTCAGCCCACGCGAACTATCAAGCCGCATTCAAGCGGTGCTGCGTCGGGTTGATATGAGTTCGTCACCATCCAGCCGATCCCTGGTTGTTGTTGATGATTATCTACAAATCGATTTTGAACACCGCGACGTCATTGTCAACGGTGAAACCATCAAATTGCGGCCCACCGAATACCGGCTGCTGTACCATCTGGTCAACAATGCCGGCCGCACCCTTACCCACGAAATGATTCTCTCGAAGGTATGGGGCTATGAATATCGCGACGAAAGCCAATATGTGCGGCTTTACATCACCTATCTACGGCAAAAAATCGAGCCGGATCCCAGCAATCCCCGCTACATTCTCACCGAGCGCGGGGTCGGCTATAGCTTTGTCGATTTTGACAAGAAAAACCCATGAAAATTTGTCTCATTATTAATCCCAAAGCCGGCCCCAGTTCATTCAAAAAGCAGCTACAGAAAGCCGAAGAATATCTCATAAACCTGGGGTGCGAGGTCAAACGGACACAAACCCAGGGGCCGGGCGATGCCACCCGTCTGGCCCAACAGGCGGCTGAAGAAAAGTTTGATATAGCCGTCGCCATTGGCGGCGATGGAACCGTTAATGAAGTCTGCAATGGTTTAGTCGGCACCGAAACGGCCCTGGGCGTTTTACCGGCCGGCACAGCCAACGTTTTCGCCGCCGAGGTAGGCATCCCTATTTGGAACCCCCTTAGCCCCGACGCAATTACCAAAGCAGCCTCAATTATCGCCACCGGCCAGCGCCGCAAAATCGACTTAGGCCGCTTGCAACTGGCCGACGGCACCAGCCGCTACTTTTTAATGTGGTGCGGTGTGGGTCTCGA
>JAGRBY010000529.1 GCA_020433835.1 Anaerolineae bacterium
ACTGTTTCATCCTCAAACCCAGTGAAAAGGTGCCGATGTCGAGCCAAAAGCTGTTTGAACTGATCGAGCAAGCCGGGTTCCCGGCCGGGGTGCTGCAACTTGTCAACGGCGGCAAAGAAACCGTCGATGCCCTGCTCGACCATCCCAGCGTGCGGGCCGTGAGCTTTGTCGGCTCGACCCCCGTCGCCAAATACATCTACAGTCGCGCCGCAGCCAACGGCAAGCGGGCGCAATGCCAGGGCGGGGCCAAAAACCCGGTCGTTATCATGCCCGATGCCGATATGGAGATGACGACCAAGATTATGGCCGACTCGGCCTTTGGTTGTGCCGGGCAGCGCTGTCTGGCGGCGTCGGTGGCGATTACGGTTGGTTCGGCGCAGGATCAGTTTATCGAGTACATCGCCGATGTCGCGTCCAGTCGCAAGGTCGGCTATGGACTAAATGAAGGAGTCGAGATGGGGCCGGTTATCGACCCCAACAGCAAGAACCGCATCGAAGGCTTAATCGGCAAGGGCCAGCAGGAAGGGGCCAAGCTGGTGGTTGATGGCCGCAACAAGAAGGTCAGCGGCTATGAAGACGGCTACTTCGTCTTCCCGACCGTCCTTGACCACGTGCCGCCGCAAGGTGAAATCGCCAAAACCGAGATTTTCGGGCCGGTGCTGAGCGTGATGCGAGCCGGTGATGTCGACGAAGCGGTACGGCTGGTTAATGACCGCACCTTTGGCAATATGGCCTGTATCTTCACCGGCAGCGGCTCCGTTGCCCGCAAGTTCCGCTACGAAGCCGACGCCGGTAACGTTGGCATCAACATTGGGGTAGCCGCGCCGATGGCCTACTTCCCCTTCAGCGGCTGGAACGAGAGCTTCTTTGGCGATCTGCACGCTCAGGGTCGGCACGGGGTTGAGTTCTACACCCAAACCAAAGTGGTTGTTGAACGCTGGCCCAAAGCGTGGAATCGCCAGTTTTAGAGAGTGGAGAGTGGAGATTAGAGATTGGAGACTGGAGATTGGGAGATTAGAGTTTGGAGGTTAGTCAGTCAGCCCAATCTCTTTATCTCCCAATCTCCTTATCTCTATTGTGGAGACCTAATGATGACAACAAAAATTAAAGTTGCTAACGCCCCCTGTTCGTGGGGAACACTTGAATTTGAAGGGATGCAGGGTGAGCGGATCGCGTACACCCAAATGCTTAACGAACTTGTGGAGACCGGCTACACCGCCACCGAGTTAGGTGACTGGGGTTTTATGCCGACCAATCGTGGAACCTTAAAGGCTGAACTTGAGCAGCGTAATTTGGTGATGCTGGGTGCGTATCATGGCGTGCCCTTCAAATACCCCGAGAAGCACGCCGAGGGCGAGGAAAAGGCGCTAAAAATTGCCCGCCTCTTAGCTGCGGTTGCCGACGACGCTTGGTCGCCTTACCTGGTTCTGGCCGATGACAACGGCACCGATCCAGTGCGCACCAAACACGCCGGACGGGTAACGCCGGTCGTGGCGCTAGGCGTGGCCGGGTGGAGTGCCTTCGCGCAAGGCGTTGAGCGCATCGCCAAAACCGTGCGGGCGGAAACCGGCCTGCGTACGGTCTTTCATCCCCACTGTGCCGGTTTTATCGAAACGCCGAATGAAATTCAACGCCTGCTGGATCTGACCGATCCGGAGCTTGTTGGCCTCGTTTTCGATACGGGGCATTACGCCTTTGGGGCCGGGGCGCTCGATCCTGGGGAGGTGTTGGACGGCCTGGATCGCTTTGCCGACCGCATCTGGTACATTCACTTCAAAGATTGTAGTTTAGAGATTGCCCAACGTTCGCGTGCCGAAAAGTGGGACTACTTCAAAACCTTGCAGCACGCTATATTTTGCGAGTTGGGTCAAGGATTTGTCGATTTCCCCGGCGTTGTGGATTGGATGCAGCAACGCGGCTATGAAGGCTGGATTACGGTTGAACAGGATGTGCTGCCGGGTATGGGCAAACCCAAGGCAAGCGCTCAACGCAATCGCGATTATTTAGCGAGTATCGGACTATGACCTGCCTTCGCTGCGCAGCGTCCGAAAGCTATTTTGTGCGTAATTTTTGAGATAAGCGCTGTACGGGTTAGAGAGGATTTAAATTCGAGGAAGTGTATATTACAAAAGAGGGTAAAAAAGAGAGAAGTCGGACGTGATGAGGTCCGACTTCTCTACAAGTTCGATCTGTATGTCCTTTGCTTTAAGCGGGTAAGGGGACTCGAACCCCTGACATCAACCTTGGGAAGGTTGCGTTCTACCACTGAACTATACCCGCAAGACGTACAGGAAATTATAGAACCGGGGCCGAAGATTGTCAAAAGCGAGACGAGCGGCCCATTATTGCGCCCTTCGGAGTCACAACTATAATCCTACTGCTTGACTACTACATCTTTGGGGAGATATTGTGAATCCTTCCTTATCCGCGGCGGACAGCGCCGTAGCAATTATGGCTGAACAACCTGAGGCATCACCTCAAATAACCATTGTGCTGCCCACCTACAATGAGGCCGGCAATATCGAAAAACTCATTCAGCGCACGATTGATGCCTTGGGCGATTATCCCGGCGGCATCGAAGTGATGGTCGTCGATGACGATTCGCCGGATAGAACCTGGGAGCTGGCCAGCCAGGTCGCCGAAACCGATGAGCGGGTGCGCGTTATCCATCGGCAAACCGAACGTGGTCTGACCAGTGCCCTCAATCGCGGCATTCGCGATGCGCGGGGCCAGTGGGTCGGCTGGATGGACTGCGATATGAGCATGCCGCCCGAAGATTGGCCCTGGCTGGCTCAAGCCCTGGCCGATGGGGCCGATGTCGCTATTGGCTCGCGCTATGTGCCGGGCGGCAGTGACGTGGCCCACACCTTAACCGGGCGGCTTTTCTCGCGAACGATTAATATCTGGGCCGGGCTGATGCTGGGCTGGTCGGTTAAGGATTACACCAGCGGCTTTGTGTTGGCCCGTAAAAGCGTGTTTGATAACCTCGAATTGCGCGGCGATTATGGCGAATATTGCATCGACATGCTCTATCGCGTCAAACGCGCCGGCTGCACCATTCACGAAATTCCTTACGTTTGTGTTCCTCGTATGGCCGGTGAAAGCAAAACCGCCCAAAATGCCTGGGGCTACCTCAAACGGGGCGTCAACTACGTCAAAACTTTATTTCAGTTGCGCCTGGGTTTAGATTCTTAAGAAAACTGTGGTATCATGGCTTCTGTAATGTTTTCGCCGTTGACTACACAAGACCATGCCCACCAAACAGCGCCCAACCAACCAAACCTCATCATCCCTGGCCGAGCCGTTCTCGCGCCTTTTTGTTGATCGCGCCGAAGCCGATTGGGTCTTTGACCTTTTTCGCGACACCGTCCGGCAGCTACGTGCGACCGCCTATGATCCGCGTCTGGCGGTGACATTGTCGGAGCGCTCCGGTAAGCTGCATTTGCATGTGAATTTCGGCAGTTGGCTGGTAATCGGCTTTCGCGGCCCCGGCCAGGTGCCTGAGCGCGTCGATGTGACGCTGTTGGCCCAAACTATAGCCTGGGACGAGCGTCTAACCGGCTTTGCTTTTGAGCGCAAAGAAGGCGAGCCGGAAGTGCGCAGCTACGCTCTGCCGCTTGATGTCGTTCGACCGCTAACAACATCGCTACGCCAAGCCTACGAAACCTCCCTCGATTTCATCGCCAACAAGTTCCAAAACTGGAAAAAAGCCACCCATTGGAAGCAGCACAACCCCGAACTGATCGAAGCCTTTTTCGATCCTGAGCGCCGTGAGCGTCTCTTCGCCGCCGGACTGACCGATTTCGAGCTGGTCTACGAGCGGCAGTATACGGCTTTCAGCTCGGATTTGGTGCTGGCGGAGGAGGGGGTTGGGTATGAGGCTGAGGCTAAGGCTGAGATTACTAACCACAAGAATACGAACGCAAACGAGGGAAATCTGTTGGAAAGAGAAAAGATTAACAAGAAATTGAGTGAAGACTTTGAAAGGTTTAAGCACAATTTCTATGACCGCTGTATTGTAAAACTTCGGCGAAAACGCATCGGACAGCTTCGTGATTTGCTTTCTAATCCAGGGAGTATAACTGCACAGATTTTTAATCAAGAAGTTTGGAATATCCATAATACAGTTACTTTTAATGGGGCCGTTGTTAATATTTTCGAACGTGATGATTTTGACGATGAGGTGTTGTCACAAATAGATACGGCTATTGATTCTGACGATTTTGAAGTGGGTGGCAATTCTATTTGGGGCAGTGGAAGCCGTGTTTATGCTCCACGATTAATAAATGAGGACGAAAAAACCAATTATATTCACCAAGCTTTACATATTCTAAATGACACGAAGTTAACACCATTAGAGAAAGTTGAACGTATAAAAAGTATTTATGGTTTCGGTGATAACATTTCTACCGGACTTGTAATGATATTTCATCCTGACGAGTTTAGCCTCTACAACCGCGAGGCGCAAAATATATTGGGGAGATTAGGCTACGGAAGTAGAGTTTCCCTTAAGGAATATCAAGAAATTATCAGAGAACTAAAAAATGATTTAGAGGCACAAGATTATCTTGAACTAGATTGGTTTTTGTATCGAGTCAACCGTAGAGCGTATAGTAGCTCTTTAAATGAGCCTGACGAGTATGTAACCAATGATAGCGAATTGCTTGAACTCGCCGAACCCTTTTCGCAGATATTTGCCAGTTTTGAAGAAGCTGAGTGGGCCTTTGATCTGCTGACCGAAACTTGCGAGCGGCTGGGTATCGAGGATGCGGCAGACGAGCGCTTTGCCGTCACACTAGTCGAGCGCTATGGCGGTTTGAGCCTGCACTTTAACTTTTACGACTGGTTGATCTTGGGCTTCCGCCCGCCGGAGTTGGCCCAGAAGCGCGTGCGGCTGCCACTTCTTATTGAAAGCGCACCGTTCGGCAAAAGTTTCATCGAATACGAATTTGAACAAGCAGTGGACGAAGCCCCCATCGCCGCCTACGGACTACCCATCGAAAAAGTACGCGGCTGGGAGACCGACCTTCAATCGCTCTTCAAAGAAACATTAACCGCCATCGCGCAACGCTTTAGCACCAGACCCTATTCCCGCGACGAAACCCACCATCAGCCTGCCCTCGCCACCGCTATTTTCGATAAAAACGCTCGCCTCCCCCTCCTAACCGAACCAACCCCCTCCCTATCTGACCCTCCCCAATTACCAATTACCAAT
>JAGRBY010000052.1 GCA_020433835.1 Anaerolineae bacterium
CGCTACGTTATCATCGAGGGCGAGCAGTTAAAATTCTTTGGCATGATTACGGATGTGGCCTTAGACAACACCAATCCACAAATCGAAAAGACACCGCCTGATGTGAGCGATTCCTTTCTACGCGAAGTGTACGCTGGCACCAGCACCTTTGGCCGTATTCACATCTCGCCGATGCTCGTCTTGGATCAGAGTGTTGACGAACCCCGGCCGGTTAAAACCATCCCCGGCCACTTCTCACTGGTTCGCGCCGCGGACGAGGATGATGTTAACATGGTCTTTGGGGCCGAGGATGAGCGCCACTTTCACATCGGCGAGCCGCTGGATATGGAAGATGTGCAGGTTAACCTCGATCTGGGGCGTATGGTCGAACGCAGCGTGGGTATATTCGGCAAAAGTGGTACGGGTAAAAGTTTTCTCACCCGGCTGCTGCTGGCCGGTGTTATCAAGCGGCGCTCGGCGGTTAGCCTGATCTTCGACATGCACAATGACTACGGCTGGGAAGTGCAAAGTGAAAGTCGCACGCCGGTTAAGGGCCTAAAACAGCTCTTTCCGCAGCAAGTTGCCATTTTCACGCTCGATGAGGCATCGAGTCGCCGCCGCAAGGTTCGGCCTGACTTCACCGTGGTGCTGGATTGGTCCGACATTCAGCCGGAGGATTTGGAAATGCTGCGGGTTACGCTCGACTTGAGCGATCAGATGGTCGGAGCGGCCTACAGCTTGCGGCGGGCCTGGGGTCGAGGTTGGATCAAACAACTGCTGCAAGCCGACAAAGATGCTATCGACCTTTTGGTTGAAGGCACAACCATCAATCGCTCCAGTCTCGATGCCCTTAGCCGCCGTTTGGAGCGTTTAACCCGCTTTGAATTTTTACGCGACAGTTGGAAAGGCGACTCGGCCCAACAGATCATCGAATATCTGGACAAAGGCATTACCGTAGTGCTGGAATTTGGTCGCTACGGAAACTCGCTGGAGGCCTATATTTTGGTCGCCAATTACCTGACACGCCGTATCCACCAAATGTATGTCGAACGGGTTGAGAGCGCGCTCGGCGACGCGGCTCAAGAACCACAGCAATTGATGATTGTCATCGAAGAAGCCCATAAGTTTCTCGATCCGCAAATTGCGCGGCAGACGATTTTTGGAACTATTGCCCGAGAGTTGCGCAAATACAACGTTACGCTGTTGATCGTCGATCAGCGGCCATCGGGCATCGATGAGGAAGTCATGAGCCAGATCGGAACGCGGGTGACGGCCCTGCTCGACAACGAGCGGGATATTGCCGCCGTGTTAACGGGCGTTTCGGGCGCAGGCTCTCTCCGAGAAGTGTTGGCACGCCTCGATACCAAGCAGCAGGCGTTGATTATGGGCCACGCGGTGCCGATGCCGGTTGTTATTCAAACGCGCAGCTACGACGCCGATTTCTATGCAGCGATGGGTTTCCAGGATGAGGCAGCGCTCAGAGCCGGTCGATCCAGCCGGGTCAACTTACTACGCGGCGAACGGGAAGAGGGAATCGAATAAAAATGTTGGAAGTTTGCCCGGCTTTCGTAATTTTTGATGCTTGCAAGGCGTCACTATGTAGGCTATAATTCTAAGTAATTCAAACCTAGGAGATTTCTTTGTCTACTTTTAAGAATAATCCAACCGACAAAGATTTTGATTCAAATGCTAGTTCAGGGTCAGATGATACAACTCCTACGCCAAAAACCCCAACTTCTCATTCTGAACGTCCACTTCCTTTACCTGACTTTGATGAAAACGAGCAATTTGAGCCGAATGTAAAGACCTCAAATGCTGACCCAACGGATCTCAACCATCTTTTGGACCGGCAACGTGCCTCAACACCGGCTGAAGGTGACTTTTCCGACTATTCGCTTTCGCCGTTAGAAGACGAGACACCACCTGAAGAAGAGGAGTCGCGCTGGCAGACAGCCTGGTCAATTCTGCGCGAGGTGGGCGAAACCATCATCCTGACTCTGATCATCTTCTTTCTCATCCAGACGGTGGTTCGCAACTTTCGGGTTGTAGGAACGAGTATGGTCAACAACTTGCACAACGGTCAATATTTGATCATCGACAAAGTTTCATACAACCCCCTTTTGATGGAATATTTGGGGATAGGCGGCCCACAGCGTGGTGATGTAATCGTTTTCAAGCCGCCGGGTAATCCGAATGAAGATTACGTTAAACGTATTATCGGGCTATCGGGCGAAGAAGTAAATGTCGTCAATGGGCAGGTTTATATTAACGGTGAACCGCTGGCCGAACCTTTTCAGCCGGTTCCTGGCACGTATACCATGCCCAATCCTGTAATTGTCCCTGACGGTCAGATATTTGTGTTGGGCGATAATCGCAACAATTCAAACGACTCTCACAATTGGGGGCCTTTACCTGTTGAAAATATTGTGGGGCGAGCCTGGTTATCGTATTGGCCGCCTGACCAGTGGGGTACTATTCCGCGCGATATACCCACTGAAGATGCAACGCTTAAACATTTTGTTGGCCAGTTTATTCCCAGTGCCAGTGCCAACAGCGAGTAGACAATTAGCAGCGAGAAGCTGAAACGTATTTATGAATATTGCCCGTTTTATCGATCATACCCTGCTTAAACCCGAAGCCACAACCCAGCAAATTGAACAGTTGTGCCGGGAAGCTTTAACATACAATTTTGCCTCTGTCTGTATCAACCCTACCTATGTAAAGTTAGCGGCGGAACTGCTCCATGGTTCGGATGTTGATGTCTGTACCGTGGTTGGCTTTCCGTTAGGGGCCAACATAACCGCGACCAAAGTTTTTGAAACAGAGCAAGCGCTTCATGACGGAGCGACTGAAATCGACATGGTCATTAACATCGGCGCGTTGAAATCGGGTAACGAGGCGTTGGTTGAACACGATATTGCCGAAATTGTCAGTAAAAGCCACAACCGTGGGGCTATCTGTAAAGTTATTATTGAAACCGCTCTTTTGACAGAAGAAGAAAAAATCAAAGCCTGCCAATTGGCTAAAAAGGTGGGCGCTGATTTTGTAAAAACTTCAACAGGATTTAGCAGCAGTGGGGCTAATGTTGATGATGTAGCGTTGATGCGGCGCACTGTTGGGCCGGATATAGGCGTCAAGGCTTCGGGCGGCATTCGAACGCTAGCCGATGCCAAAAATATGATTGCGGCCGGAGCTAACCGTTTAGGTGTTAGTGCCGGCGTAACAATAGTAAAAGAGGCTCAGGAGAAATGAAAACGTGTCCGGCATGTCGAATAGGGCGCTTACGCGAGCGTCTTATGACCTATCTTGAATGGCATGGAAAGAGTTTGCTGGTAGCAAACAGAATGCCGGCTCTTGTCTGCGATGTTTGCGGTGAGCAGGTGTATGATGATTACGCTATGGATAATCTACAACAACTCCTCTGGTCTGAACCGCTGCGTGGGGCTACCCCCTTGTCTAATTCAAATCGACATTAATCAAGTTTTCCCTATTTAATTTCAATACATAATGACTGTTGGCCTATTTAAAAGTAAACAAAGCTAATGTAAACTCTTAATAGCATACTACACTTAATGCGACTGTTGCCCTGCAACCCCACATACCAAGAGGACTCTCGCTTATGAACACAGTTCGCCGAATTAGCACAGGCCGAGTTACCGCCGATTTTTTTACCAGCAGCTACCGCTTTTCAGCCAGTATTGTCGTTTACAAAAGAAGACTGGTAGACGTTTTAAGCGATCGAATGACCGATTATCTGGATATTGTTGATGTTTATATCTCGCGTATCAACGCGCCGGGAGATATTATCGGCACGTACAAAAAGGGATCGCTGGTAAAAGATGAAATTACATTTATACTGCTCTCTGATGAAGCAGAAGGTATCTCAAAAGAGCGATTTTATTCAGCTCGAGACGATATCCCTTTGTTTATTTCGCTTCCCTCTTTTGAAATTCACGGTCAGCTAAAATGGGGTACCAAAGAGTTAGATATCAAAAAACTGCTCTCCGCGGATACTCAAAAGTTTATACCTGTTTCTGAAGCAACCGCAACGAACTCATTGCTGCCGACCGTAACGTTTCAAGGGCCGATGGTTCTTGTCAATAAATCAAAAATCCAGGTTTTATGTGGTATTGATAAGTAGCCGGTGAGACAGTAACTATGGCCCATATTCTTATCATAGATGATGATCAAGATATTCTTCGATTGTTGGAGTTTGCATTTAAGCGCTCCGGTCATTCCGTTTCGATTAGCGCCAACGGCATCGATGGCTTGCAGCTCGCCGAGATTGAAGAGCCTGATTTAGTTGTTTGCGATGTCATGATGCCTAAAATGACAGGCTATGATTTTTGCCGACAAGCCCGACAAAAACCCGCTCTCAAAGAGATCCCGATTGTCATCTTCTCAGCCCGCTTTCAACCGATCGATCGCCAAACCGCGCTCGATGCCGGCGCAACAGAATATCTAGCCAAAACCGTTGCGCCCGATGTCTTGATCAGTCACATTGAAGCCTTATTACCACAATCGCAAACTTCCGTATCAGGAGGTGCAATCGGCATATTCAGCCTGAAAGGTGGAACCGGAGTCACCAGCATAGCCGTTAATTTGGCCCTGGCCTTCACGCTGGCGCAAAAATCCAACACTGTCCTGGCCGATCTGGCGACGATGGGCGGCCATGCGGCATTGATGCTTGGTGTACGCCCCACCAGCAGTGCTGCAAAACTTTTGTCGACAAACGATCACAATTTAACACTGGAAGTAATTCAACCCTATTTGGTAAAACACGAGACGGGCGTTCAATTACTGGCTTCACTTCCTGCTTTTAATGAGCAAAATCTGCCGTCTGATCGACTGCTACCGTTGTTAAAATCCTTAAAGTCCGGCTTCACATGTACAATTGTTGATAATCCTTGCCTTTTGGACGCACAGGGTTCGCCTATCCTTAAAATGCTTGATAAAATTATCCTGGTTTTGTCGCCGGATATGCCTTCTATCCAATCAACAGTGATTGCCCTTCAAGGGCTGGCGCGGCTTAACGTGCCTGATAGTAAAATCACACTGGTTATCAACCAAACCACACCTCACCACGCCGTTCCGGTGCAGACCATTCAGAAGGTTCTTAAACGGCCTATTGCATTGGCTATTCCCTATGAACCAGATATGGTCAAAGCGGTCAATAACGGCAAACCACTTTTGTTGAGCAGCCCTCAAACCCAGGCCGCGGCGGCTATCGCCAAGCTTGCCAGCATACTATTTCAGTAACATTTTATTTGCCAGCAACTTTGAAAAATTAAAAGTTGCGTTTGCTAGAAACTAAAACTCATGGTATATTATTTCCTGTTGCCCTGACACAGCAGGTCACTTACACGCCCCCTTCGTCTAGAGGACTAGGACACCACCCTTTCAAGGTGGCGACACGGGTTCGAATCCCGTAGGGGGCATTGCCCGTAGTAAAATATGACGCCAACCACCTCTTGGTTGGCGTTTTTCTATTGCCTCGAATTCAGACATCAAATTGGCTCCTCTTCTTCTGCGTAATTGGCCCTTTTATTCCGACCAAATATGGTGTATGGTCTTAAAAACCGATACAAGACCGAACCAAAGAGAGGACCGATGGATAAAAAGCAACAAATTCTCAAAGCCGAAAATTTTCTAGCTCTGCATCATGATCAGCGATTGCTGATACTGCCCAATATTTGGGATCCGCTGGGAGCGCGCCTGCTTCAGCACATGGGCTATCCGGCCGCGGCGACTGCCAGTGCGGCGGTAGCTTATTCGTTGGGTTATGACGATGGGCAAAAAATAACGCTGGGTGCTATGCTCGAAACTATTCACCGAGTGGCAGCAGCGGTTGATATTCCGGTCACTGCGGATATCGAAGCCGGTTTTGCTGAGAGTCCGGCCGATGTCGCCGAGAATATTCGGCAAGTGCTGCGAGCCGGAGCAGTTGGCATCAACTTTGAAGACAGCGATCCCACAACAGGCCAGCTCTACCCTATTGATTTTCAATGTGACCGTCTCAAAGCTGTTCGAGCGATGGCCGATCAAGAAGGTATCCCCTTGGTGATCAACGCGCGTATCGACGTTTTTATCAGTGGCTTCGGGACATCGATGGCAGAGAGAATGGCGGAGGCAGTGACGCGTGGCAAAGCCTACGTTGAAGCCGGAGCCGACTGCCTCTATCCGATTGTGCTGGGTGATCTCGATGCGCTCAGCCGAATTCAGTCGGCAACAGCCTCCCCCCTTAACGTGTATGGACCATCAGCGACGGCTTCGCTGCGAGAACTGGAAGCTGCCGGCATAAGTCGCGTCAGTTTGGGGCCGGGCATAATGAAGGTGGTTTTGAAAACAATGCAACAGTTGTTTGAACAACTGCAAGGATACGGTTCTATCGATCTGAGCGCGTCGAAGGCTATGGCGTCAGAAGAAATTTTAGCCTTCGTTTCACAGGATAATATGACTTAGACGCTTTGTACTCAGAGAAGGTCAGACAGCGAGGTTATCAGCAGAAAAACAGCCAAGATCAAAAGAATAAAGAGAATCAGCTTTCTAAAAAGTTGGGTGGGCAGTTGTTTACGGATAAACACACCACCATACATCGCGGCAATGGTAACAATGACTAAGCCTACCAGCAAACGGATATCTAATGTTGTAGCGACAGGTCGGCTGTAAATAACAATTGCCTGCGCCACTTTACCCAAGAAAAAACAAAGGTTAGTGCCTTGCGCCAGTTCATTTTTATCTTGGGTAACGGAAAAGAGGTATATCAATAAAATAGGGGCCATTGTATTGGTCGAACCACCGACAATACCGGCCAGTAAACCAAAACCAATGGCCCAATATATATTGTTGGACGATAAACTAAAGCTTTGACCGCGAAATTGCGTATAAACGTAATAAAGAATAGAGAGTGATAGAAAGAGTTGGAGCACCGCTTGGGAAATAACAAAGAGTAAGTAAACACCCACAAAACTGCCGATCAGAGCGACCAATGCCAGCAGCCAATACCGTTTGATAATTTGCCAAACGGGAACACCACTAAACATCAAGAGCAAATTTACAAATAAAGCCGGCCATAGGGTTAAAGCAATAGCGGCCTGAATGCCAATAAAGATAGACATAACCGATGTGGTGATCATCGGGAAACCAATACCAAACGCACCGTGAATAACCGCAGCCAGAACAAAAAGAAGCACAAGCGCCAGCATTTCAAAAAAGGTTGCATCAGTCATGAGCAGTGAGAGCTATTCCTTTCGGATAAATGGTATGACACCCAATACATAGTTTTTAAGGTTATCCTCTTCCATAAAGCAGAAGCTGGATTTTACACCGACCCGGAGATAGCACTAAATATTCAAGGAGCAAAAATATGGAACCCCGGTACAATAATCAGGCTGATTTTACAGTTAGACAGGCAACCGCTGATGATACCATAGGCATCGCCACGTTACTGCGTGATTTAGGTTGGTCTGAGTGGATTGCGGCAGCAACGCCAGAGTCGGTAGCAGACCAAGTAGAACGACATCTGACGCTGTGCCAGGCCGATGATAGCCATTCGGTCTATGTGGCCGAAACGCCTACCGGCGAGGTAGCGGGCTACGTTTCAGTTCATTGGCTGCCTTACTTGATCCACCAAGGTCCGGAAGGGTATATCTCGGAACTGTTTATTAAAACCTCGGCTCGAGGGCAGGGTCTCGGTTCTCTTTTGCTGGCAACGGTCAGGCAAGAGGCGGAACAACGGGGCTGCGCCCGGTTGAATCTAATCAATAATCGAGAGCGAGAATCTTACACGCGCCAATTTTATAAGAAGCAAGGCTGGGAAGAGCGGCCATGGGCCGCGAGCTTTGTCTACTGGCTAAAATAAGTAAAATTTTACTTGACATATTCTTGAGCTTCGGTTATATTATGTATAGTCATTACCCTTTTTGCGTCTATATGTTGTGGTATAGTTGATTAGCTACAACTAAATATTGGGAACAAGGAGACATCCTATGAGAAGGCCCCTTATCGTTATCATTCTAGCCGTTGTATTAAGTTTCGCTGTTTTTAGCAGTGCAGATGCGCAAGGCGGGACAGTACATTACGTCAAATATGGCGAAACCCTGTACGGTATTGCCAGTCAATATGGCGTTACGGTCGATGCCCTGCTGCGATACAACGGCATTTCCAATCCCAATTTGGTCTATGTCGGACAGCCGATTCAAATCCCCGGTGGCTACGGCGGTTACAGCCCACCGATGGCTCCCACGGCCTGTGCGCGTTCCCACACTGTAACGGCCGGTGAGACGCTATCGGGTATTGCTCTCTATTACGGGGTCTCATTGCAAGAGTTAGCCCAATATAACCGCCTTTATGATGACAGCTTTGTTTACGTGGGGCAGTCGCTTTGTGTGCCGGGCGGTTACGCGCCGCAGTACGCTAATTACGGACCGCCGCCAGTAGGGCCAGGTTACTACCATACCGTTATCCCCGGCGAAACCTTGAATTATATAGCCGATCATTACGGTATTAACTACCACGACATTATGAATGCTAACCATATTCAAAATGCGGCGATCATTGTCGTTGGACAAGCTCTGCTCATTCCGGGTTACAACCCCCAACCCGCTTATCACGCAGCTCCACCACCGGCTTACAAACACGACTCAGACGCGAAATATCCGCCGCCTTCCGCACCACCACCCGCTCCTGAGTACGAAAAATATTATGACGATTCGCACATCAAGCCGGTCGATGATTTACCTTATGATGGTGGCGGCAAAGGAAAACACAAAGATTACGGCGGTAAACCACAAGGTGGCGTTCCGCCTGCCCCCAATTATCAGCCCGTACCGAAAACCCCGCTGCTGCCATTAGCCGATCATCCCATCGAGGTAGTTATCAATGGCGGTAATAACTGGGTGGGCGAAGCCTTCTCGATACCTGATCCCAATGATATCACCACCCTCGTTGTAAGAACCGGAGACGAGTACGGCCTCAACGTTCGCATTCGCAGTGGTGATTACGAAGTGACCGGTATGAGCGATGTAATTAACCTGGGCGAATTTGGTCCCTTCACCTACGTTTTCCGATATGTTCCGCCCGGCGATTATGATGTCTGGATCGAAGACCCTGAGCGACCCTCAGAAAAAGTTCCCGTCAAAATAAAAGCTGGTCAGCGCGTTATCGTGGGCTTCGAGGAAGGGCTTAGCTACAGCGGCCCCACCTATGCCAGCCCCAGTGGATGGTACCTGGCCTCCTTCGATAACCCCAGCAAGCCTAAAGAAAACAGCGGCGGCTGGTCAAACATCCTGGTTAACACTCCGGCTTCCGGACTGACGGTTCTCATCGAGAGCGAAGGCGGCGGCTACAAGGCCAAATGCCAGACCGGTGCCAAAGGCCCCGGCTCGTGTGACTTTGCCGGATTGATGGCCGGTTACTATTGGGTGACCATTGACGGCACCGACTTCACCGTTAAGACCTATATGGACGGCAGCGCCTACGCTGTGCTTGAATTTGCCCGCCAACCCGGTGCCGCCACCGAAGCCGAGAAAAACGCCGTTGGCCCGGTAAGTTACGACTGATAATCGTCTGATTGATGTAATCCAACAGCGAGGTCTGTTACACACCTCGCTGTTTTTATTTCAAACCTTTTTAATTTGACGTACCGATTATATTGGCCTACATTCATATCAAACCCTAAGGAGAGATAATTATGCCGGTGCCACAAGGTGTTAAAATTAGTGCCTACATTATGTATGTTTATGCGTTGATAACCTTATGCGCGGTATTTGCGCTGGCCGGTATCGGGCTAACCGGCAGTCTCGGCGCAGTTGCTGAAGAAATGGATCTAGCAGGGGTAGGGGCTATTACCGTTGTGTTTGGCGTTTTAACCTGTATCCTTTTGCTAACGGTCGTTCTTCATGTGGCGGCGGGCTACGGCTTGCTCAAGCTCAAAAACTGGGCCAGAATTCTGACGATTGTATTGGCTGCCCTCAATATTCTCAACTTTCCGCTGGGCACAATTTTGGGAGGTATTATTTTGTACTATCTATTGGCAGATGAGGAGTCAAAGCAGGCTTTTAGCTAGTGGATCATATTCCTCATCCTAACCCTCAATTATGAGCAATCCGAAAGCAGTTCTCAACAATTTACTTACACTCGCCCAACGTCCTCTTAGCCCCACTGACGATGTTATTATCGAAGGCCATGATCCGTTATTGCCCACAAACTATCTGCTAGGGGCAGCCGGAGCCGTTGTCATTGCCGCTACCGGTCTGGCGGCAGCCGATCTATGGCAGTTGCGCACCGGCCGACCCCAAGCAATAACGGTTTCAACGCGAGCAGCAGCAGCAGCGTTGCGCAGCCATAATTACCTGCGAGTCGATGGCGAACCACCCCGCAACTTATGGGATCCGGTTTCGGGGTTCTATGAAACCGGCGACGGACGGTGGATACAGCTTCACTGTAACTTCCCCCATCATCGGGCCGGTGTGGTCAAACTGTTGGACTGTGAGGATAGCCAAGCCGGGGTAGCCCAGGCGGTAGCAACATGGGCCGGACAAGATTTGGAAGATGCCTTAGCTCAAGCCCATATGTGCGCCGGACTGGTACGCAGCCGCGAAGAATGGCAAGCGCATCCCCAGGCTAAGGCCGTCGAGCAACTCCCGCTATTTGAAATTATAAAAATCGGTGATAGTCAACCAGAGCCGCTTATCGAAGGTGAGCGCCCCCTGACGGGTGTTCGCGTACTTGATTTAACGCGCGTCATTGCCGGCCCGGTCGGCGGGCGAACATTGGCGGAACATGGAGCGGAAGTCATGCGCATCGGCAGCGCTCATTTACCCCACATTCCGCCTCTTGTGATCGATACAGGTTTCGGCAAACGCTCGGCCCAACTCGATTTTCGGGCTGCCAAAGATGTGGATCAACTCCGGAACCTGGTAAAAGAAAGCGATGTTTTTTTACAAAGTTACCGGCCAAGCGCCATCGATCAGTATGGACTTAATCCAAAAACCTTAGCCCAACTTCGCCCCGGTTTGATTTATGTGACACTCAGCGCTTACAGCCATCAAGGTCCGTGGCACCAACGACGCGGCTACGATAGCCTGGTTCAGTCAGTCAGCGGCATTGTTGCCGAGGAGTCAGGCGGCGGCTCTCCCCAGCATTTACCTGCCCAGGCCCTCGATTATCTGTCAGGGTATCTCTTGGCCTTTGGAGCAATGGTCGCCCTGGCGCGTCGGATGCGTGAGGGCGGCAGCTATCTGGTTCGCGTATCGCTGTGTCAAACCAGTCACTGGCTGCACCACTTGGGCCGCACCAGCAACTGGTCTGCGCACAGTTTGCCCAATCTCTCATTCGATGGCGTTCAAGATTTGCTCGAAACGGCTGAGTCCGCTTTTGGAACCATACATCACTTGGCTCCTGTTGTCCAACTATCAGAAACCCCAGCTTATTGGTCTCACCCTCCGGTGCCACTTGGCTGGCACGAACCCACCTTCTCGTAACTTCACGTTTAGGCGATAGGGAACCTCGAATACTTTATTGTGAGAAGTAACTTATGAAAATGTCCAACTTTGAAAAAATATTTGTAAATAACACTATACGCAGCCGACAGGTTAGCCACTATGCTGAAAAAATGTTCAAATTAATTGGCTGTCAACCCGGCCAACGTTACCTTGATTTTGGCTGCGGGAATGGTGCATCAGCAATCAATCTAGCCCAAAAATACCCTCTCGATGTCACCGGCATCGACGTTGATGCCGACCAAATTCGGTTGGCACACGCATCACGCCGTTTACTGCCTAACGTTCGATTCTTGGCTGTAGATGGCACTTACTTGCCGTTCGGCGACGCAAAATTTGATATTGTCTACACGAATAAAGTCACCCACCACATTGCCAACTGGTACGAAGCCGTAACAGAGATGGCCCGCGTAGTCAAGCCCGGTGGTCATCTTATTTATGCCGATCTCATCGTCCCCAATTGGCTGGCCGATATAGGCCAACAAGTCATGAAACAAACCGGCTTTCCCACCAGTGACGGTTTGAGAAACATTTTTGATCGCCATCAGTTGCACCAAGTCCACGCTTTAGTAACCCCCTTCCACTATGAAGTCGTGCTGCAAAAAGGTTGAGGTTCGATACAGTTATTCGCCTACGTATTCGGTGGCTGGAAACGAACAGCACCGGCCCCTCGACCACCGCCAATAATGTCAACAGCAAAAACTTCAGCATCCTTAGCGGTAAAGGGAGCACGGATAAAAATAGCCGGAGCTCCATTGTGAACACTATTGCCGGTTACAATAGCAAGCTTACTATCAGGGCTAATTCCAATATCTTCAAAGCGTGATGTCAAACTGGGCAGCGGGATCTCTTCTACCTTTGAATTGCTCTTAAAGGGCGCAGAAATAGCAAAGACTTTCGGGCTGCCTACAGCCGTGCAAACCAGCGCTTTCTTTCCATCGGGAGCAATGTTAATACCATCAAGCCCATCACCTTGCAAGGCATCAATATCTTCGGCTGAGGCGGCTATCGGCGTTGTGTCGTTGGAGCTAAGCCCTAATTTTATACGGCGATTAACGCTGTCGCCTACTGACAAAGTTTTTGGAGTTGTGGACGATGAAAACGGCGCGTCAAAAATGTAAACGTTTTCATCAAAAGTTGTTGCGAGCAGCGTCTTCCCATCAGGCGAAATGGCAATCGCCCCGCTTGATAACAGGCCGGTGGTGGCGTTATTGAAAGGAATTGTAAATTCAATTTGGGTATAGGGCGGATCAAGAACGGAAATGCCGGTAGTGTGATACACAAAGGCGCGCTTGGCGGCATTAAATACAATACTTTGAGTTTGATACGAAGCAATCGTTCCCGGCAGCGTAACACTCGTAATATTCGAACTGGCAGCAAAAGGGGCTTTAATGACAATTAATTTTGATGATGACCCACAGGCAAGAGCATAGCCAGAACCCGGAGCGGCGGCAATAGTTCCCATCCCATTGTAGCCTGCTGAAGCGGTAGAAATTGTATCTGTAAGTTTGTTTGAGGAGAGATCAACCACAAAAATGCGAGCATTAGAAAAGTCGGAGATAAGCCCTCCATGCTCACCAAAGTAAGATACACCGTGCGGTTTTGCATCGGCCGGCAGGTTAGAAACGTTTTCCTGCGTTGGGGTTGGTAGGTTTGTGTTTGCGGTAGGGAAGACGACAATGCGGTTGCCATCATCTACCGTTCCCATCACCGCAAACTCATTGCCTAAAGGCGGCGGCTCGACTGTGGGCTCTGAAGCCACCGTTGTTGGTGTAGGGGTAGGCCCTGGGGTTGGCGCTGAAGCAAACGCATGAGCCGGCAGCAGGCCAACTTCAACAACAGGCCGCACCCACGACTGAGGCAACGATGACGAAGTTGCCATAGCCCCGCCGGCGGCGGCTATAATTTTAAGCAGCTTGCGACGGCTAACAAATTTATCATTCAAATCTCTATTTTTTTGATTTTCCATTATGTTCTCTCCCCTTTTTACAAGTTTGATGTATTAACTTACTAAAAACAAAGTACTATGATTAGTGACCTCCTTTATCTCGATTGATGAAATAGCCTTCATAGGGCATATTTTGCTCTTCTAAAAGTGATGAAAGTTTGGAGGCAGAGTCAGATTACCCGTACGACCTCGCTGGCGCAGCCGCTCTTTTTTAGTTTTAGGAATAAAGAGTTCAACCTTAGTTCCCAACCCCGGCTTAGAGGTAATCTGTAAATCCCCGCCTAACAGTTCTGCTTGTTCTCTGATGCTAATCATGCCTATGCTGGACCCACGATGGTACTCTTTTAACACTTCATTAACATCAAAACCTTGTCCATCATCAATAATTTTTACGTGAATACTATGTTCGGTTTCCTCAATATTAACAACGAGTTGTTTGGCTTGCGCATGCTTGATAGCATTGTTTACCGTCTCTTGGACAATAGCAAAAATTGCACTTTCGACATCACTATCTAATCGTGAAATAGCTGATTTTCCAGTTTGGCCTACCACTTGAAGGTGTAAATTGGGACGATGATCGCCAATCAAATCGGCTTGACGCCGCTCTAAAAACATTTCAAGGGCCGGGACAAGACCCTCTGTCTTTAAAATTAAGGGGTGCATTTCAAACAATGTCGTACGCATTTGATGAACCATCGCTTGGGCCATGGATTGCGCCCGAAATAACTCATCAGATAACATCTCCGGCTTGCGCTCAAGTAAAGCACGACAAAAATCAAGCTGCATATGAAGTGAGGCGGCTTGTTGAATAGGGCCATCATGAAGATTTCGAGCCAAAGTTTTGCGCGCTGTTTCTTCAGCTTCCAATACGCGATCACGCTCGGCCAGAACATTTGCCTGAAGTTGAAAGTGCTTAAAGGCAGCCGATACGAAAGCGTTTACGGTTGTTAGTAAATCGACATCAGCCTCTGAAAAGAAACCATTTTTTTTGTTAATGACCACTAAGGCACCAATGGCTAATCCATCCAAAGTAAGGGGAACACTCAATAAACTTTTAGCATTAAAATCTATGGTCCGTTGTCCCGTTTGTACCGCAGTTACCGGACAACCGGTTGTTACAGAGCGCCCAACCAAGGTACTCTTTAAGGATAAATAACGAAAGCCCGGCGGCATCGTTCCGGGGGGAAATGTGGCTTGCATGACCAACGCATTGTTGTTTGGCTCTACCAAAAGCAATACACCACGTTCTACATCCATAGTCGCGGTTACATGGTTTAGAACATCAACCACAATATCTTCCAATCCCATATCCGCTGTAAGCGCCGAGGCAACACGTTTGAGCATCGTCATCTCAGCCAAATGACGCTGATTGGCTTCATACATCTGCGCTGAATGAAAAGCTTTAGAGGCCAGATGGGCCAGGGCAGCCAGCAGATCAGCATCTTGGCTAGAGAAGGCGGTTGGTTCTTGGCTCCAGATAACAACCGCACCGTAAACAATGGTTTGATTGTTGTGTTGTACTACCAGTGGAACCCCCAACCAGCTTTGTACCGGGCCAATCAATTGCGCTAATTGAGGGTCGACCGTAAAACGGGATTTTTGCATATTAGCTACCAAGAGTGGCAACTGTTTCCGAATAATGTGACTGGTAAGCCCTTGATGTTTGGCAAATGGGGTATAAAACGAAGGATGCAGCTGCCCATTGGCTACAATGCGTTCAAAATAAAGGATGTCTGAGACAGGCTCAAAGCGCGCAATAATACAATTTTTGTTGGCAAAGTGGGAAATAACTAAAGAAAGGAGTTGCTCAATCACTTCGCGTGGTGATTCGCAATTGGCCAAGGCAAAACTGGCATCAAATATAATTTGAACTTTATCTAGGGGTTGGTTAAGTTCCTCAATCACCGGTTTTCTCTTTAATTCTTTTGGGATAGGTCGAGTGACAAATGATCCGTTTACAGCAGCTACTTGATTAAGCATAAAACCCTTCTTAACATTGTAATTACGCTTATTATAATTAAAACGCTTTACATCTACTTGATATTAAGATGATCATCAGTTGACAAATTGATGAGAGCGTAATTTATGGCAAGTTGGGATTATCTCTATCGGCATAGTATCTTAACATTAGATAATACCGGTTTGTATACAATATTTCACCTCCTACATAGCCTAAAAATACTATTAATTTATTAGGCCAATTTGCTGACAACTAAGTAAAATGGCTTAATTTTATAAAAAAACATTGATATACGACACATTATGTATACGTCTATAAAGGGTAAGGTAATGTAGGGTTAGCCCATAGCAGCAAAGCTATAAGTAGCTCATTACAAAAGAATACAGCTAATGCGAGGCTTTTATAATTTTGAGGAGCGATAAACTATCTGGCCGTCTTGCTCTTTTACAGGCATTCCGCGCTCTACGCCAACGCTACCAAGATCATTTCCTAAAGCGATTACGCCACCTATCTGGTGAAAGTAGCCAACAATATCAAAAAGAAAATCGATCGATTGCTGCCGCTCTGGCTCGGTTAGCTGAGATGTTTGGTTGAGTACGGCGATGTTGGCTTCGCTTCTAAGGCAGGAACTAAAATCACCTGGTGTTCAGCCATGTATTGCAATTGACTTTGCAATTGAGGGAAAGCTTCCAGATAACTTCGGCAGGAATTGTAAACGTTTACAAAGGGTCTACATATCGAATTTGCTCTTGCCAAATGATAATTAGCTCGTTCGAAATGGCGGCTGCTCCTGTACCTAAAGTTGGTTTTGATCCGGGGTTTTTACAGCGGCTATAATCTCTTGATTGACGGGCTTACTGTATTCACACGGGGTTAGAAAGACAATAAATAAGATGATAGCATCAAAAATTTTTAGTCTCATCTTCCCTCCACCATAAAAAATCTCCCCAGACGTGTGCACATCTGGGGAGACAGTAACTAAATAGGGAGAGATACGCTTAGCTTACTTGCTAACCTAAGTTCACTTATGGTTAGCTAGCTACATAGCATAAGGGAGTTTTTCTTATATGCGCGTCTGCCTAATTACGTTTGCTTTTGAACAAATCCCTTTAAGCGTTGGCCCATATAATATAACCTCAATTCCTTATGGCTCTATCATACACGAGAAACTTTCTTTGCACACCCGTCACATGAAGGGATTTACGGCTAGCCAGGCAGTTAGTATTTTACCTAGCTAGGTGGCTAACTAAGCTATTTAACTAAACAAAGAGGAAAAAAGAAAGATTACTTGGGTAATTCTACCAACACCTGAGTTCCTTGGCCGTGCTGAGACTCGATTTGACAATATCCACCCATGGCTTCCGCACGCTCAATCATTGTAATCAGCCCCCAATTTTTTCGTCGTTTAACATCCGACCATTTGCCTAAATCAAAACCATCGCCATCGTCCGAAATCTGGAGGCGAATAAATTCGTTATCGGTTTCTATATGAACTGTAACTTGTTGAGCATGTGAATGTTTGGCCACATTGGTTAAAGCTTCTTGGGTTATTCTAAACAAAGTGTCTTCAAGGGGGCCTTGCAAGCGAGGGTCAGGTTCTTCGCCTTGAACAACAACCGAAAAACCTGCACGCGAGGTAAATTGTTCTCCATACCAACGTAAAGCAGCCATCAGACCATAGTCATCTAACAACGGTGGTCGAAGATTGACCATAACGTTACGAATACGTTCGGCAGTTTGGTTAACTAAGCCTAACGAATCATTTAAGCGTTCAAAGACAACTTTTTGCGCATCAAAACCGGTATTGATGAAGCGGCTATAGATAATGTTCAGGTTAAGATCAAGAGCGGTTAAATTTTGCCCTACTTGATCGTGTAGCTCACGGGCTAATGCCTTCCGCTCGGCTTCTTGAGCTTCGGCCAGACGTCCGGTAAGTGCTCGCAGTTGTTCTCGCTGATGGCTTACTGCCTCAAAGAGTTGCGCTTTTTCCAGTTCTGTCTGTTTGCGTTCGGTAATATCGCGCATAATACTAAGGTAGCCCAGCAATCGTCCCCCATGATCCATTACTAAAGCACCTACGCTTTCACTAACAAACACTGCACCATCGCCTCGTCGATACATAATTTCATAGGGTTCAAGGTCTTCATCAGCATCTGGATAAAAACGGGTGTGGCCTTCTTTTTCATAATCTTCGGGGTTAGCATAAATAATTTGTGACTTTCTGCCGAAGACATCTTCTATTCTGTAGCCAAACAGAGTTGTAAATGTTGGGTTTATTTTCATAATTTGTCTGTCGGTATTGGTAAATAATACAGCATCGGGAATGGTCTTAAAAATGGCCTCAAGTTCGGCTGTCTTTTGATATAAAGCTTCTTCTAGTTGCTTGTGCTGAGTAATATCCCGTCCAATGCCTACTAGCCCAACAATTTCGCCGGTTTGATCGCGTAACGGTATTTTGGTGGTAGAAAGCCAACGCTTATCTCCTAAAGGGGAGATAGCCGGCTCCTCTTTAGAGAGCAAAGGGTATCCGGTTTGAACAACAACTTGATCATCTCCATAGTAAGAAGAGGCCAATTTTTTAGGAAAAAAGTCGAAATCGGTTTTATTAACCAAATCGTCTCCCAATTCGGCACCTACCATGCGAGCTACCGACCGATTGGCAATAATGAATTGGCTCTCGATATTCTTCACATAAATAACATCAGGCAAGCTATCAATTAGCGTCCGCAAGAGATTACGTTCCTCAACCAACGCTAACTCAACCAATTTCCGGTCGGTAATATCGCGCCCAACCGATTGAATTTCGGCAATCTGATTATTTTCATTAAAAATCAACCTATCGGTTCGTCTCTGCCACCGAGTTTCTCCTGCAGATGATATCGACTTATATTCAATGTTTGCTACCGGTCTTTGTGCATTTAATGAAGCTAAGTGTTCTGTTATGCGATTTCGCTCTTCTTTGGGGGTAAAAGAAAGAAAACTCTGCCCCAACAGTTCATTGGGGCTTTTATCAAAATAACGACAGTAGGCGCTGTTAACAAATGTCAATGTTCCATCAGGCGTAAATCGGCTGATCAGCTCTGTGTTGTCTTCAATAATCGCTCGATAGCGAGCCTCGCTTTTTTGCAGTTCTGCCCTTACTTGCTTACGATGCTCAATCTCTTGCCGAAGTTGGTGGTTAGTTTGACGCAATTCGTCGGTTCGCTCTTCGACTTGTTGCTCTAAAAAAGAATAGGGTTTTTGGTGCGTCTTTTCCAACTCTCTGGGGCAAACGACATTTCGAAGAAGCCACACAAAGTTAACTAACCGATTGTCCGGATCAGTTATTCTCATAACAGAAAATCTAGCAGAAAAAGAAGAATCCCCTATTGGCTGCACACCAACATACCAATCATCAAGACGAGAAAGGATTCCATCTTGTAGCTGGCGAAGATAGTTCTGAAACTGTGGTTCTTCTTGGCTAACTAAAAACGCAGCGATCGATTGCCCTTGTAAGGTTTCCTCGCTGCACTTAAGCAATTCTTCTGCACTGGAATTGACCGCTTGTATTATCCCATTCACATCTGTCAAAAAATATCCATCAGGCATAGTTTCAAATACCTGTTGATATTTTCGACACTCAGCCGCGAGTTTGGCTTGATACGCCTGTTGAGCAATCTCAGCTTCCTGTATTTCTGTTATGGCGGTACGAAGTCCTTCCAGATCCTGAGTTTGCACATAAGGAGAAGGCGTGGCGAACTGATTCTTCCCATATGGGGGACAGACAAATTTTTCATGTAATGCGGACAAATGGCGCAACGCATTTTCAATTTTTTGCTTTAAATCACCGGATTCTCGATTACCCATTAGCTCCTACCTAGAAGAAAGTCAATCCATAAATTTTTCATGACCTCTTACTCAAATCATCACCAGATATTTCTTTACAATTACCTACCTTGCCGGTGAATCTAACATTATTAGGCAGTTGGGGATATTTTGAGGAGAAGAGAGAAGATCGCTTACAGGACAGGCCACCTTTCCTTAAAAACAAAGCGACATAGCAGTAAAATGTGCGAAGCAGGCTTATCAGGTAACTATTAAATCCTACGATGCCTTCAACAGCTCTGCAAATCAACAAGTTGTTACATGATAATACCTAACAACTGTAACCCCAAAAACAAGAAAGCAAACACAATAAAATCAGGAAAAACTATCCACTTTATTATAACCTTTAACAATATTTAAATGCAATTGTTGTCAATAAATTTACCACATCAAGAAAATTAAACAAACCTAAAAACAATCGCTCACAATTAATACTTTAACTTTGCAAAAGAACCATTTACACATACTATTCGTTTTGCCATAAGAATTATTCTTTATAAGGAGAGAAAATGGGAAAGTTAAAAGGAACTTTATGTGAAATACTGGTAGAGAATAACAAAAAGCATCGTAAAGCACTGGAAGCGATTACGACTGATCCTAAATTTGAATGTAAACGATGTAAAGAAAAAGCAATTAAAAAGAAATGGTTATGTAAGCCCAAAAAGCTTAAGTAAAATTCATGTAAAATCATCCATGAAATCCCCAAAATAATTACCCTCTCCCTACTCCTCGCATAAAATAAAATTTGTAGGACAAACTTAAGTTTGTCCTACGGCGATTCTCATTCCCGGTGTCGTCTCAACTGAGATTGTCTGCCTCCTCTGGTAAAAGAAGGTGGCCTTTAAGGTACTATCGGGCAACAAATTAAGTACCTTTAGTCAGTACTTTTGGCACTATAAAAATTCTCCTCAAACGATTATCATTTTTATCAGCGTTCGACCAATAAAGACTAAATTTAACACCACCAAATATATATAAATACTAAATATAGTGAACAACGAAGTTGTACTCCAGTTAAGACCAGTGTTTTGGCTATTAAGACTATTCCAAACCTTACTTCATTATGACGACCTATTATGTCCCGTTATATATTTGACTTCAAAAGTCCAAATTTAGACCTTAAATAGACGCCAACTAACTATGACACGACAAAATCAGACTACGCTCATTAAATCTTTTATTGTATTTATTACGCACTCATATTGGTTATCCACCAATTGGTATATCCCCCATCTATGTCGAAAGAAAAAACCAATATCTGGGGCTCTTTCACGCATACTTTTTAGACTCTTCAATGTAACTCCCCGTATTTCATTTTTCATTACCCATTACTAGTAAGCCATATCTATCGACGATTACGTGCTTATTTGGGACTATAAAAATCTATCAAGGATAATTTAGCAAAGGAGATATCCGATGACAAAAAAAATCTTGTGCTGCCTATCTGAATGGGGTTATTGGGGCGAGGAATTGGTCGGCCCGTACGACGTGCTAACGGCAAAGGGCTACAGTATCGACTTTATGACGCCCAAAGGCACCAAGCCCCCGGCTCTCCCCCCCAGCATGGAGGAAGGCTACCTGGATCCGCCACTTGATAAAGTTGTCACCGACAAACACTATGCCAAACGCACCCGCGAAATCCACGAGTCAGATTTGTTGAATTCTCCCATCAACCTATCGGATTGGTTTCCGGCGATGCCTTACTTCAACAGTCAAAACTTCGGTCACGAACTGGAAAACTACTACAACATGCGCGATGAGTGCTGGAAAGAACTCGAAAAGTATGATGC
>JAGRBY010000530.1 GCA_020433835.1 Anaerolineae bacterium
AACCTGGAGGTTATCCCCTATGAAGCGCTGCTTATGTTACCCTATGTCTTGACCATCCTCGTGCTGCTGCGCAAGGTCAACAAATCGGAAGCTCCGGCGGCGTTGGGTACGCCGTATGTGAAGGAGTAAGGCGGTTAGCGGTTAGCAGTTAGCAGTTAGCTTTGTGAGGAGCGGAGTTTCTAGCGCACTCCCTAAAAAAAGCTAAAAGCTGACCGCTGATTGCTCCCCCGCTACCGCCAAAACTGGGGCAGATGGTCTCGATACGTAATCAAGTAATCATCCAGAATTTGGCCAGCGACGTCCAGATCGGTGATGACCGGATCGAGCAGGAGGCATTGCAGCGCCGCCTGGCGGTCGCCCAGAACGGCGGCGTCGACGCACAGCCGGGCGACGGTTAGCTCGCGGCGGCACAGTTCGGCTACCGGCTCCGGTAACTCGCCCATAGCCACGCCTCGAATGCCCATTCCGCTGACCAGGCCGGGGATTTCCACAATCGCCCCGGCCGGCAGGTTGGTAATGTAGCCTTCATTGGGCAGGTTGACGGCCAAGTGGTAATGGTTACCGGCGGCGGCGATATTTTCGATCATCTCTACCGCGCCCTCGCTGTCGGCATCGCGCAGTTCGTTGAGGCTGGCGGTATCCTCACCCAGCCGGGCGATATCGGCGTGGCCTTGCCCCCGCAGCTCATCCCATAAATCCCACTCGTAAAGACTAACGTCAAACTTTTCCCAGGGTTTGGTTATCGGGTCGCTCAACCAGGGTAGATACTCGCATAGATGCTCGTCGCCGGGGATAGGGAACAGGCCGAAGGCATCAAACACCTGGCGGGTAAGCGGCTCGAACGTGGGGTCGAAGGTGGCCCAGCGTTCAGCAAAGAGCGGATACAGATCTTCACCGGTCTGTTTGTCGCGAATATCGAGCATCCAGGTGAAGTGGTTGATACCGGCGGCTTTGATATCCAATCGGTTTAGCGCCTGAACAGCCATATGGTGCGCACCGGGAATAAAGGAGGGCGAGGCGTGGGTGCTGCTAAAGCTGTCCATAACGTCCAGGCCCAAATCATCGGCCAGCACCCGACCGGCCATGGCGTAGCCCATCGCAATTTGGTGGCACAGCCCCACCACGCGAATGGTGCTGTAGCGGGCGATAGCGTCGCAAATGCGGATCATGGGGTTGGTGAAGTTGATGAACCAGGCATCGGGGCAGGCTTTCTCCATCGCGTGGACAATCTCCAAGACCGGCCCGATGTTGCGGGCGGCGTGGGCGAAACCGCCCGGCCCGCCGTTTTCGGCGTAGGGTTGGCGCACACCATACTTAAGCGGTATTTCAAAGTCAGAGCGCCACAGCTTTTCGCGCGGCGGCACCTCGATGGAACTGACCACAAAGTTGGCTTCGGGCAAAGCGTCGTTATGGTGGGTGTGGGTGGTGATGGTCATATCGGCCGCCCACTCGCGGTTGAGCCGTTGCGCCAAGCGGCTGACCAGGGCCAGTGTTTCGGCGTTGCGATCAACCAGCGCCAGGGTGCTGCCGCGCAGCTTTTCGCTGCGCATTAAGGCCGCCAGCGTGTTAAGTCCAAAAATGGCGCTACCCGCGCCGATGACAACAATTTTAGGGGGAAGCATAGGAACTCCTCAAGAAGGTAATTGCTAATTGGTAAATGGTAATTGGTAATTGGAGATTAGAGATTGAAACCCAATTACCGTTTATCAATTATCGCTTGAAATATTGAAGTAATTAAATCGCTATCGCGTATTGTGGTTTGATGGCTATCCTTGGACTGACCCGCCGGTGATGCCGCGAATGAATTGACGCTGGAAGGCGATGTACATCATAATGGCCGGGATAGCGACGATGGTGGCCCCGGCAGCGACAAGCGGAACGTTAGTGGTGTGCTGTCCTTGAAAGAAGGCTAACCCCAACGGCAGGGTACGCAGATTTTCGGTTGAAATTAAGACCAGCGCCAGCAGAAAATCGTTCCAGGTCCAGACGAAAAAGAGAACCATCATGCTGGTAATGGCCGGTTGGGCAGTCGGCAGCAGCACGCGCCAGAGGGTATCCCAACTGTTGCAGCCGTCGACCGTGGCGGCATCGACCAGGTCTTGCGGCACCTCGGCAAAAAAGCCGCGCATCCAGAAGGTGCCAAACGAAACGCTCATGCCAATCTGGGGCAAGATCAAGGCCCAATACGTATCCAGCAGGCCGATCCAACGCAGGTTGTGGTAAAGCGGAATAATCAAGGCTTCCAGCGGCACCATAAGGCCGAGCAGCAGGATAAAGAACAAGGCCCGACTAAAGGGGAAAACCATACGCCCGAAAGCATAGCCGCTCATGATCGACAGTGCAGTTGAGATGAGCACAACCGGTATGGACACGATAACGCTGCTTAAGAAGAAGCGGTCAAAGCGAGCCTGGGTCCAGGCATCAACGAAGTTGGCCCAGCGCCACACTTCAGGCAGACTGAAAGCTCCCCGCGCCAGCTCGGAACTGGTTTTGAAGGAAGTAAAGATCATTATAATGAAGGGAAAGATGGCAATCAGCAGGAAGATGAGCAAGACAATGTAAACCGGCACATCGCGAGCCGTGAATGACAAACTGCCTAATTGCCGATTGGACGCGGTCAGGGTCGGGCCGGTGGAGGGGTTGGTGAATTCAGTCGGACGCATCTTAGTTCTCCACCCACTTTTGGCGTAATGTCAGCACAAAAATGGAGATAATCACAATAACGATGGTCAACACTACGGCAATAGCCGCCGCATAGCCAACCCGATTGATGGCGAATGCATTGCGATAGATATGCAGCGCGACAACCATCGTCTGGTTGCCGGGGCCACCCCGAGTCGTAACAAACACAATATCGAATATTCGCAGCGCGGCGATGAGGGTGGTGACCATGGCCACGGAGATTTCATTGCGCAGGCCAGGTAGGGTAATATACCAAAACTGATACCATTCATTCGCACCATCAAGCTTGGCTGCATCGTAAAGCACTTCGTCGATGCGTTGAACCCCGGCAATAAAGAGCACCATACAAAAGCCAAATTGGACCCATGTTCCGATCACGCCGACCGCCGGCAGCGCCAGGTCAAAGTCTCCCAACCAGGGTCGGGCCAGCACATCGAGACCGACAGCCCGCAGCGCCTGGTTAAGTGGCCCGGTAGCCGGGTTGTAAATCCAGCGCCAGACAACCCCCACCACCACCATCGCCATAACATAGGGCATAAACAGGCCGGTTCGAAAGACAGTCAGGCCAGGCATGCGGCGGCGGGTCATCAATGCGGTCAGGAACAGGCCGATGACGATGGGGAAAACGGTGTAAAAAACGATGAACCACAGATTGTTGACCAGGGCGATACGAAAGATTTCATCGCTGTACAGTTTGATATAGTTATCCAGGCCGATGAACGAGGGTGTACTAAAGCCGCTCCATTCGTAGAAACTGTAACGAATTGTATCGGCAATAGGCCATAGGACGAAGAGCGCGTAAATGATAAAGCCGGGCAAAATGTAAAGATACGCTGTCCAGGGGCGTTCTCCCGGTTTGTAGCCGCGTGATCGAGCCTTGGGGGTATTGATCATGAAGGCCGACTCCTTTGAGAATAGCCCTCACCCCGTCGCTAACGCGACTCCCCTCTCCCTGAGGGAGAGGGGTTGGGGGTGAGGGAAAAAACTTGGAGCGACAAAGTTTTCTTTGATTAACAATCAAACTTTGTCGCTCCGGTAACTTTTAGACCAAAACTTTTATGGGCCTGCTACTGTTGCTTTTCGGCCAGATAGCTGGCGTAATCTTGTTCAAGTTGCTGCACGAATTCTTCCGGCGTAATGCGAAGGGCTTGCAGTTCTTGCAGCGAAGCGGTGATTGTATCATAGAAGGTAGGCGTCGCCCAGTCAGGATAATGGCCCATGCTGTTGGTAGATAAAATCTGGTCCCAGGCTTGGGTCATATCGGCCATAAGGGTGTCGGGCTCAATTGAAGCCGACTCAACCGGTGCAACCGGCACCAACCCGGCTTCCAACCACAGTTCCATCGCGCGTTCTGACATCATCCAATCGATATACTCGGCAGCGAGATCTTGGTTAGGCGAGGATTTGCGGATGGCATAGGCGGTTGACGTACCGGCCACAACGGGTTTGGCTGCTCCAGCCTCAAGGGGCGGCAGCAAGAAGAAACCCATTTGGTCGGCGCTGGAACCCTCTAGCAGGTTGGCGCTAATCCAGGTGCCGGTAATGTACATCGCGCCTTCACCATTAGAAAAGAGCGGCCAGATGTCATCATAACTGATCCCGTTGAAATCCTGGCTGAAATACCCTTTCTCAACCCATTCTTGCAGTTTGGCAGCGGCTTCCACATTGCCCGGCTGGTCGAAACTTACGCCTCCTCGACCGAAGATAAAGTTGTCCAGGTAGGTTTGGTCGGGATTGTAGACATTTTGCAGTTCGCCGTAGGTGTGAATGGCCGGCCAGCCATCGAGGTTGCCGTACATAATCGGCGTCTCTCCGGCGGCTTTGAATGTTTCTAAGGCCGCTTCAAATTCGGCAAAGGTTGTAGGAACGGCCACACCGGCATTAGCGAACTTTTCCTTATTGTAGAAAACACCAATAAATTCAGCCGTAGGAGCCATACCATAGACATTACCCTGACCGTAGGCCGACCCATCGCCGACCACGCTGTTACGGGCGGCCAGCGGAGCAGCTAAGCGCTCGGACCAGTTGTACTTTTGCCAGTAGGGGGTCAGGTCAGTCAATAAGCCGGCCTGAACCAACGCCACCATGTCAGATAGCCCCTGGTTGATTTGGGCGACATCCGGGCCATCATCGCTGCTGAGAGCCAGTTGGACGGTCGCTTTCATATCGTCAAATGATTTCACCACCCGATTGATGGTCACACCCGGATGGGCGGCTTCAAATTCGCGATCCAGGGTTTCGATGGTTTCGCCGTCAACGCCGCGCGTCCAGATATCCCAGACCGTCAAAACGTTGCTGCCTTCAGGAGCGGCCTCGGCGTTTTCACCTAAGGTCGCCTCGGCGGTTTCAGCAGCGGGAACACAAAGCTTCCAGCCGATCTCGATGATATCGGGATTATCGATTTGAGCATAGCTTTCATCGGCTGCGGCCGCTGCATTGGTGGCCTCAACAATAGCCGGGAAGGCTAACGGGTCGCCTAAGAATTTATCGGCAATTTTCGACAGCAAATCATCGCCTTGAACAATAACAT
>JAGRBY010000531.1 GCA_020433835.1 Anaerolineae bacterium
GGTTCCGGCTTGTCCGGGTTATGACTTACATAAATTCTCGATTTCGTAGCGTAAGGAGTATTTCTTATGAAAAGAGTCATGGCTATAGCAACCCCCATCCTCTTGGGGCTGGCGATAATGCTGTTGATGGCCGGCCAAACGCTGCTGGCCAAAACATCAACCACCGCCGGCTCAACGATGGCCGTTGCTAATCAACTCTATCAAACCGGCCAGTACAATCAGGCAGCGCAGGCTTACCAGCAGTTGGTTGATCAAGGCTATGCCAACAGCGCCCTGTTCTACAACCTGGGTCAGGCTTATTACAAGCAAGGCGATTTAGGCCAGGCTTTGGTTAACTATCGCCGGGCCGAGCAGTTGGCACCCGGTGATGCGGCCATCGAGACCAATCTGGCGCAAGTACGGGCCGATGTGACCGGCGGCGAAGTAGCGGCTCCAGCGCCCGGCCTGATGGCGCAGTTGGCTCATCTAACACAATCTTGGCTGTCGATAAACCAACTGGCGCTGGCAGCGCTTGGTTTTTGGATTGTATTTTGCTTACTGGTTATTGTATCAAGCAACAGCCAAGGCGCACTGCGGCGCAAACTCATCTACGGCACAAGCGCCGCCGCGTTGGCTGTGGTCTTGAGTTTGGCCGGATTAGGCAGCCGTTTGCTCGCCATGCCGCACGATGAAGCGGTTATCGTCGCCAATGAAGTCACCGTCAGCGGCGGCCCCGGCCCGCAATACGCCGCTGACTTCACCCTGGCCGACGGCACCGAAGTGAAGCTGATTGAAACGCGCGGTCGATGGCTGGAAATCAGCGTACCGCAAACCGGGCAGCAGGGCTGGGTGCCGTCGGAGGCGGTTGAGACGATACGTGTGGGGTAATAATGCTTTTGAATCCAATCTCCTCATGGTGTACAATGATCCATAGTGAGGAGCATATGGCAAAACATATTTTACTGGTTGATGATGATGCTTTGATGCGGCGCAGTCTGTCGTTTAATTTAGAGCAAGCGGGTTACCGGGCCAGTACTGCCGCCACAGCGGAAGATGCTCTGGCCCTGGCCCGCCGCGATCCACCCGATTTGATCTTGCTCGACATCGGTCTGCCTGGTATGGACGGCCTCGATGCGCTGCGCAATTTCAAACAGCAAGCCGATTTCCCGATCATCTTTGTTTCGTCCCACCGCAGAGAGTTAGATCAGGCTCTGGGGCTGGAATTGGGGGCAGACGATTACGTCACCAAGCCGTTCGATTTAAGCGTGCTGCTGGCCCGGGTTAAAGCCGTGCTGCGCCGCTTTGAACGCGCGGCTCCCCAACCGATGCAGGATGACGTGTTAGAGGCCGGTGATCTGGTCATCGATCCGGGCGCGCACACGGTGAGTCTTAATGGCAAGCCGCTCGACTTGCCGCCGCGTGAGTTCGCACTGCTGCACGCCCTGGCTCTGCAAGCGGGGCGCGTGGTCTCGATTGATGATCTGCTAACCCAGGTGTGGGGCGCTGAGTACGCCGGTGAAAGTCAGGGTGTTTACGTTCATATTCGCTGGCTGCGGGAGAAGATCGAGGCCAACCCGCAGAAACCGCAACGCATCGTAACTGTGCGCGGCGTCGGCTATAAATTAGAACCGCAGCCCGCTAACGAGCCTTAGAAAAATGGTCAGGTTGAGGGCAACAGGCTAAGGCGGAGGCGGAGGCGGAGAGTAAAAAATTTAGATTGACTTGCAACTATCTTGATAAGAAGAATTATTTTCTTTGTCTTTCTTAGCCTTAGCCTCAGCCTTATTGCCTCTAAGCACTCTTACGGCTGAGCAAGTACAAAAATAGACCTATGCGCAGTCTCCGAACACGTCTGATAATAAGCCATATTTTGCCGCTACTGGTCGTGGTGCCGCTGGTCGGTATTGTGCTGCTCTATATTGTCGAGACACAGATCTCGCTCGGCAATATTACCGCCGAACTGGAGGAGCAAGCGGTCCTGACCGCTCAAATGGCCGCCGAACAGCCGGAAATGTGGCTCGATGCCCATCAAGCCCAAATTTTTGTCAGCCATTACAGTACCTATCATCGCGCCAAAGTCACCCTAATCGACCCTGAGGGCAAACTCATCGCCTCGAACGACCCTAATGATGCCGACCAATTGGGCCGGCCGCTCAATGTGCCCAATTTATCGAACGCGCTGGCCGGCGATAGCTCAACCCAAACCAACTTCATTCTTAACTCTAAAACCGAAGTGGTCGAGGTGCTTATGCCGGTTACCGCGCCCAACCGGGAAGTTTTGGGGGTGGTACGGCTAACGAATGACCTGGCCGATATGTCGGTGCGCTTCCAGCGGCTGCGCACGTTGATTTTAAGCGTGCTGGCGGTTGAACTGTTGGTGGGGATCGGCATCGGGCTGCTGCTGGCGCTGAGTCTGGAGCGGTCGCTCAAAGGGGTGACTGAGGCGATTTACGGCGTAGCCACCGGGCGAAGTTGGGAGACGCTGCCGGAAAGAGGGCCGCACGAAGTTCGGCTGCTGCTGCGCTCCTTCAACAGCCTCATCGAGCGGCTGCGGCTGATGGAAGAAACACGGCGGCGGCTGCTGGCAAACATTGTGCATGAGGTGGGCCGACCGATTGGGGCATTACAATCGGCCATTCAGGCGCTCATCAACGGGGCCGACCGCGATGAGGCGCTGCGGCGTGAACTGCTCGATGGAATGGAGGCCGAAGTGGAGCGGCTTCACCCCCTGCTCGATGATTTGGCGAAATTACACGACCAGATATTGGGAACGCTGGAGCTTGATTGTCGGGCGATAAAACTCAATCAATGGCTTATGCCGGTGCTTATCCCCTGGCGGGAAGCAGCCCAGGCTAAGGACTTAGAGTGGCATACCGATGTCCCCCTAACGCTGCCCACGCTGGAAATCGATCCCGACCGGCTGGCCCAGGTGTTGGGCAACCTGCTCAGCAACGCCATCAAATACACGCCCGCCGGCGGCAGCGTGCGTGTCTCCGCCGGCAGCGATGCCGAAGCTGTTTGGCTGCGCGTCAGCGACACCGGCCCCGGCCTCAGCCAGGAGGAGCAAAAGCAAATCTTCGAGCCGTTTTATCGCAGCCAGCGCAGCCACCGCTTTCCCCAAGGGATGGGTTTAGGGTTAACCATCGCTCTCGATCTGGTCGTTGCCCATGGTGGCCGGCTGGAGGTTGAAAGCGAACCGGAACAGGGCAGCCGCTTTACGGTCTGGCTGCCGCGCAATAAGATAAATTCCCTTACGTAAAGAAAACCCAATTTTGTAGGACAAACTTAAGTTTGTCCTACAGGTTTCATTCCCGATGCCGTCTCAATCGAGACTGTCGGGCTGCTCTTCACTCATCGCCAAACCACTTGGCACAAAGTAGGTCGGATAAATCTTAGCCAGGCCGGTTTCCTGCTCATACTTTTCGATACGCCCGAATATCTTCTTCACCGCCTCTTCGACGGCATCGTAATCGAACACGTTGAATAGAGCCGTATCGCGCATATTGCCGTCGGGATCGGGCACTAAACGCGAGCGCTTGATGCCTTTGCTTAGAGAGCCTCGGCCGCTGATATTGCCCAGGTTTTTAAGGGCCACTTGGAGCACATCACTGATGTGCTGTCGCGGCGTATACACACCGGCCCGGAAAGTTGCCTCTTCAAAATCGGCCACATCGGGCAACACCTTGAGCAGATCCAGAGCGGGCATGGTAAAGTTGTTGATCACGTCCAGCAGCGCCTTCAGGGTATCGGCCGGATAGTAGTACAGATACAGGCGCAGTACTTCGGTGAAGAAATAATAGTGGGCCGCTTCATCGACAGCGATGGTTCGAGCGGCGTGGGCCAGAACCGGATCGGCGTCATCAACCAATTCCGGGTGCTCGCTTTTGCCGGTGGCGATAATGACGGTGTTGAGATAGTTAAGCTGTGTGGCTCGTTCTTGAACAACGGTATAGCAGGTTAAGTGAATAACGTCATCCCACGGCAAACTCCAGCGCTGGTTGCGATGCAAAAGCTCAGCATACTCGGCAATCCACTCTGGGCTGCGCGAGCGTGAAAAGAGCAGGGAATTGAGCCACAAATCGGCGTGTTTTTCTTCTTCCGCACCCCAGCGGATATGAAAATGAGAGCGCCCATAACTTTCGCGTACCAGGTCGATAGCACGCGAGGTATAATCCGGCACAAACTGCTCGACGGCATAAAACCCTTCTAGAATATGGTTTAATAGCGGCGAGTGATCGGTTCGTAGAGACGGCCAATCAAAAGTTCGATCCGGATTCCAGTTTCGTGTTTTTTGTGAGCGATCTAAATACCAGCGATATAAGCCGGTAACACCACGTTCAATCAAACGATCCTTTTCTTGACGGCTAAGCAAGCCAACAGGATACTGGGAGCGTTGTTCTGCGACTTCATTAACGACAGATGCTTCTGGTCGGGTAATCATATAACCTCTTCGTTAGAAATTTTCAAGTTATGTTACGTACCACACCATTGTACCACGAAACTCCCAGCGGGCCTTTCTAACAGAAACACCTAAATTAAGCTATGCTCGCCTATTTCCCCTTTTTGGAGCTAATTTCGGGGTTTTTAAACCGCTCTGATGGCCGGTTGCCTATACTTAAAAATAATATTGGCCATTCTTGTTATTTTTTGGTGTAAAGCCTGACAAATCAAAAAACGTAGAGCACTATCCGGGAAGAGATCCATAGGGGGTTATGAAATTTTATGCGTCGTTATTTAGCCGTAAAAATAGGCGGGGGTTGTACATCAGGCTAAGGCTGAGGCGAAGGCTAAGAAAGAGCATTAGCTCTGTAGTAAACCATGGTAAAGAGAAATTAGACAGAATTAACATGATTTACCGATTCATCAGGGTTGTAGGTAGGTGATTGATGGCGGAAATAGGTGTTGTACAGTTCGGCATAGTGACCACCCTGCGCCATGAGACCATCGTGGGTGCCTTCTTCAATAATTTTGCCCTTTTCCAGCACGATGATGCGGTCGGCGGCTTTGATGGTCGACAGCCGGTGGGCGATGACGATAGCGGTGCGATTGCGAAGAACAAGGTCCAGACCTTCTTGGATTTGGGCCTCGGTGAGGGGATCGACGCTGGCGGTGGCTTCATCGAGAATGATGATGGCCGGTGCTTCGAGCAGCACGCGCCCCAGCGCCACCAACTGTCGCTGGCCCATCGAGATGCTCTTGCCCTCTTCACCGACATCGGTGCGCAGG
>JAGRBY010000532.1 GCA_020433835.1 Anaerolineae bacterium
CGGCATTAAGTTCAACTCCAACTTTCAGTGGTCAACCACCAGCCGGGATGTCAAAGACGGCAAAGCCGATCATATTACCCGCGAGCCGGAGCAGGTCAAGGCCTTTCGCGATACCTGGCGGGATGGGATTCATTCCTATTTGACCTACTTGCGCGATCGGCTGACGGTGGCGCGGGATTTGCTGACGGAGTCGGGCAGCGTGTTTGTGCAGATCGGGGATGAGAATGTCCATCGGGTGCGGGCGTTGATGGATGAGGTGTTTGGGGAAGAAAATTTTCGCGGAATGATTCCTTTTAAAAAAACAGGAGGGCAAAGTTCTACAGGATTATCTTCAATAGTTGATTATCTATTATGGTATTCTAAATCCGAAAAAATATTTAAATATCGTCAGTTGTATCAAACAAAGATACCAGGGCAGGAAGGAGCCACTAACTATACTTGGGTGGATACCGAAGGAAAACGTCGTCCCTTAAAAGCAGCAGAAAAGAGAAATTGGGAAATACCGCCCAATAGTGAAATTTTTCAACCTTACCCAATGTTTTCAGAAGGAACATCAGCAACTGATAAATCATTTCAATGGCACAATCAATTGTTTACCCCTTCAGCTAGTAGTCATTGGAAAACAACGTCTATAGGTTTACATCGACTAGATAAAGCAGATAGAATTCTTGCTCAGGGAAAAACATTACGTTTTGTGAATTATCTAAATGATTATCCAATAACGCCAATTATTAATATTTGGCTAGATACTCAAATAAGTGGTTTTGCATCTGACAGAGTTTATGTAGTGCAAACCTTACCTATAGTAATTACTCGTTGCATCCTCATGACTACCGACCCCAGCGACCTCGTCCTCGATCCCACATGTGGCTCCGGCACCACCGCCTATGTGGCCGAGCAGTGGGGGCGGCGCTGGATCACCATTGATACCTCCCGTGTAGCACTTGCTTTGGCTCGCGCTCGCATTATGGGCGCACGCTATCCTTACTACCTCTTAAAAGACAGCCGCGAGGGGCAGATCAAAGAAGCTGAGATTTCGCGTACCATCCCTGCCAACGAACCCACCTATGGCAATATCCGCCAGGGTTTTGTCTATGAGCGGGCGCCGCACGTTATGCTTAGTAATATTGCTCACAACGCTGAAATTGACGTCATTTGGGAGAGCTTCCAAGAAAAGCTGGAACCACTGCGGGCGGCGCTTAACCAGGCTGTGGGTAAACGTTGGGAGGAGTGGGAGATTCCCCGCGAAGCTAAAGGCAGTTGGTCGCCACAAGCCCAAGAACTGCATGCGCAGTGGTGGCAGCAGCGCATCGCCCGCCAGCAGGAGATTGACGCCTCCATCGCCGCCAAGGCGGAGTATGAGTATCTGTATGATAAGCCCTATGAAGATGCCAAGACGGTGCGGGTGGCCGGGCCGTTTACGGTTGAAAGCCTCTCGCCGCACCGGGTGTTGGGGGTGGATGAGGATGATGAGTTGATCGACATGGTGGCGGAGGGCAAGGCCGGTTATGGTAAGGGGCAGAGTTTTACGGAGATGATTTTGGATAACCTCAAGTTGGCCGGGGTGCAGCAGGCCCATAAGGCGGATAAGATTACGTTTTCGTCGCTGACGCCGTGGCCGGGGCATTATATTTGTGCGGAGGGGTGGTATGAGGAGGGGAGGGGTGATACCGAGAGGGACGGAGGGAAGGGGAGGGGTGACACGGAGAGGCACGGAGGAGGCGCGGAGATACGCGGAGGGAGGAAGAGGGCGGGGGTTTTTATTGGGCCGGAGTTTGGGACGGTGGCGCGGCCGGATTTGGTGGCGGCGGCGCGTGAGGCGGGGGAGGCGGGTTTTGATGTGCTGATTGCCTGCGCCTTTAATTACGATGCCCGCTCAACGGAGTTCGATAAGCTGGGGCGGGTGCCGGTGCTTAAGGCCCGCATGAATGCCGATCTGCATATGGCCAATGATCTCAAGAATACCGGCCAGGGTAATCTGTTTGTTATCTTTGGCGAGCCGGATATTGATATCTTAGCGGCTGAAGCCGGGCAGATTATGGTTAAGATCAATGGCGTGGATGTCTTTCATCCCAGCACCGGTGAGGTGCGCAGCGACGGGGCGGAGGGGATCGCCGTTTGGTTTGTGGATACGGATTATAATGAGGAAAGCTTCTTTGTGCGGCAGGCGTACTTTTTGGGGGCCGATGATCCGTACAAGGCGCTCAAGACCACGCTCAAGGCCGAGATTAATGAAGAGGCCTGGGAGTCGCTGCATAGTGATGTGTCCCGGCCGTTTGATAAGCCCACCTCCGGGCGGATCGCGGTTAAGGTCATCAACCATTTGGGGGATGAGGTGATGAAGGTTTTTCGGGTACGGTGAGATATGAGTAACACGGAGAGTTGAAAGTTACACGGAGATTCACGGAGAAGGCACGGAGGGGCACGGAGAGATGAAAATTACACGGAGAACCACGGAGAGTTGAAAGTTACACGGAGATTCACGGAGAAGGCGCGGAGGGGCACGGAGAAAAATAATAATAAAGAAAAAACTCCGTGTATCTCCGTGAACCCTCCGCGTATCTCCGTGTAACAGCGAATTCTCCGTGTTCCTTATTAAAACCAGGATAGGATAAGCCCATGGAATTTCGAATAGCAGCTACCTTTGTCGACAGTTTGGCCAAACTAACCAACGAGGAGCAAAAAGCGGTCAAGACCACCGTCTTTGATCTGCAAATCGATCCCGCCAGTCCGGGGCTAAGTTTCCACAAGTTGGATCGGGCCAAAGACCCCAATTTTGCCTCGGTGCGCGTCAGCCGCGATATTCGGCTGATAGTGCATCGCAGCCGGAACAGCCTGCTGGTCTGCTACGTCGATCATCACGATGCCGCTTATAATTGGGCGCAGCGCCGCAAATTGGAAACCCATCCCAAAACCGGGGCGGCGCAGTTGGTCGAGGTCCGCGAAACCATCCAAGAGGTGATTGTCCCCTACTATGTAACGGAAGAACGCGCCAAACCGCCCTTATTTGCCCACACCTCGGATGACGATCTGCTCAGCTATGGCGTGCCGGCCGAATGGTTAGCCGATGTCCGTTCCGCCACCGAGGACACGATCCTCGATCTGACCGATCACCTCCCGGCTGAAGCCGCCGAATCGCTGCTGGAACTGGCCACCGGCGGCGCTCCCCCAATGGCTCCTGTGGCCCCGCCAACGGCCAACCCCTTCGAGCATCCCGATGCCCTGCGCCGCTTCCGCACAATGGGCGATGTCGACGAATTAGCGCGGGCGCTGGAATATCCCTGGGAAAAGTGGACCATCTTTCTACACCCTGAACAGCGGCGAATTGTGGAGAGAGATTACAGCGGCCCGGCCCGCGTTTCCGGTTCGGCCGGAACCGGCAAAACCGTGGTGGCCTTGCATCGCGCCGTTTATCTGGCCAAAAACAACCCCGATACCCGCATCCTGCTGGCCACCTTTTCCGAAACGCTGGCTAACGCGCTCAAGACAAAGTTGAAGCGACTGCTCCACCACCAACCCAAGCTGGGTGAGCAGATTGAAGTCTATGCCCTGGATGCCATAGCGAAGCGATTGTACACGTTCAATATTGGCCGGCCGCATCTCGCCTCCAAAGAAACCGTTCAGGCGTTATTAACGGAAGCAGCCGCAACGGTCAATGACCATAGCTTCAGTCCCCATTTCTTGATGACCGAGTGGGAGCAAATTGTGGATGCCCGGCAGCTAACCTCGTGGGAAGCGTATCGCGATGTGACGCGGTTAGGTCGAAAGACCAAACTACCCGAAAGCCGCCGGGTGATCTTATGGTCACTCTTCGAGCAGGTGCAGGCTGCGCTCGAAGGGCAAGGGCTGGTCACCTATCCCGGCTTATACGGCCAACTGACTGCTCATTACAAGGCCGGTCAACCCTCTCCTTTTAACTTTATTGTGGTCGATGAATCGCAAGATATTAATATTCCCCAACTGAAATTCCTGGCGGCGCTATCCGGCAACCGGCCCAACTCGCTCTTCTTTGCCGGAGATTTAGGGCAGCGCATCTTCCAGCAGCCCTTTTCATGGAAAGCGCTCGGCGTTGATATTCGCGGACGCTCGAAGACGTTACATATCAACTACCGGACGTCGCACCAAATCCGCATGCAGGCCGATAAGCTGTTAGACCCGGAATTAGCCGATGTTGACGGCAACACCGAAGAGCGCGGTGGAACGATTTCGGTCTTCAATGGACCTATCCCGACAATTGAAACTTTTGACACCGCCGAATTAGAAGCGGAAGCAGTGAGCCATTGGTTAGAAGACCGGATTGGAGCAGGGATAAAACCTGATGAAATAGGGGTCTTTGTCCGCTCCCCGGCAGAACTGCCAAGAGCCAGCGCCGCCATTGAGGCCGCCGGACTGGCTTATAACGTGATCGATGAAAAAATCACGACCGGCGCCGGGCATGTTTCACTGTGTACCATGCATCTGGCCAAAGGGTTGGAATTTCGGGCCGTCGCCGTGATGGCCTGTGATGATGAGATTATTCCCTTGCAGGAACGGATTGAAACCGTGTCTGACGACTCAGACTTAGACGAAGTGTACAACACCGAACGCTACCTGCTTTACGTCGCTTGTACCCGCGCCCGCGACCATCTGCTGGTTACGAGCGTTGAGCCAACGTCTGAGTTTCTTGATGATTTGGTTATGTGAGAGGGTGAGAGGCTAACTTTGAGACGTGGCATTCCTACAATAAATAGCCGTATGGAGACAAATAAGATAACACGGAGATACACGGAGATGGCACAGAGATGCACGGAGAAAAACTATCGATAAACTCCGGGCATCTCCGTGGTTCCTCCGTGTATCTCTGTGTAATATCTTCCCTTGCTTACTCGACCTGCAACACGGTGCCCAATACACCAATGCGCATCTTGTCTTTGCCGAAGATGGCCCGCATTTCTACCTTGTAGGGACCGGGAGTCAGGTCATCGGGGGTGCGGAAGATGATCTTGGTGGAAGTGGCCAGGCTGATGTCTTCAAGTCGAATTTCGGTACCGGCGGTGCTGTGGCCGTTGGCGGCAATCAGGAAAAGCCCTTGTTGGGGATCGTCCTCGTTAAATGTAAGGTTATAGCCTTCGATACGAGCGTTGTAGCTGGGTGTCAAAACGCTGTTGGAAGCGCCTTTGCGCAGGTTGACATATTTGTGCAGTTCCGGCTGGGGTTTGGTG
>JAGRBY010000533.1 GCA_020433835.1 Anaerolineae bacterium
CTGAGATAGGTTAAGAGGAGTTCGACGGTGCGGCGGGTGCGGGCGAAGAGGATGGTTTGGAGATTGTGATGAAAGAGGTCTTGGGTCAGGCGGACGGCTTCAAGGAGGCTGCTGCGGCGGAGGCCGAGGTCGGCGTCGATGATGGGTGGGTTGTAGATGAGAAATTGTTTTTGGCCTTTGGCGGCACCGTCGTTGTCGATTAAGACGGTGGGGTGTTCGATGAGGCGCTCGGCCAGTTCGGTGGGGTTGGCGATGGTGGCGGAGGTGAGGATGAACTGGGGCGCGGCTCCGTAAAAGGCAGCGATGCGCTTGAGCCGGCGCAGAACGTTGGCAACGTGAGAGCCGAAGACGCCCCGGTAAACGTGCATCTCGTCGATGATGATGAAGCGCAGGTTGCGAAAGAAGTCGGCCCATTTGGTGTGGTGCGGCAGGATGGCGGTGTGCAGCATATCGGGGTTGGTCAGCACAATACGCGTTTGGCGTCGAATCGCCGGACGGGCGGCGGCTGGGGTATCGCCATCGTATGTCGCTGCCGGGGGGAAGGATGAAACGTGACCACCGGCTGCTGACGGCTGATGGCTGAGGGCTGATAGCTTATTCAAGGCGGTGGCCTGATCGTGGGTTAAGGCTTTGGTGGGGAAGAGGTAGAGAGCGCGGGCTTGATCATCGTGCAGCAGGTGATCGAGTACGGGCAGGTTGTAGCACAGCGTTTTGCCGCTGGCCGTGCCGGTGACGATGATCGGGTGGTGGCCGGCCTTGATGTGCTGCCAGGTGGCGGCTTGGTGGGTGTATAGGCGGTCGATGCCTGAGGCGCGCAGCGTTTCGGCTAAAAGGGGATGAAGTTGGTCTGGGAGGGGGGCGGTCTGGGCCGGTTGAGCGGGGAAAGTGCGCCAGGCAGTAATGTTGGGCGCAACGGTGGGTGTGTCGCGCCATAGGTTTAGAAGGTCGGTTAATGACATCGCTCTGCTCTCAATAAAAAAAACGTTGCCGTAACTTTACTCGTTTGGGCAACGTTTTTCAATATTTCGAGCGGTTTTTAGTGTTTGTTATCTGTTCCGTTGAGTACAGCCGTCAGCATGCCGGTGTGAACCCGTTTAGAGTTGGATAGAATTCCACTCTGACCTCGTTTTCTTAAACGCTCCTGGTGGGCTTTGGGGACAAAGATTCTGATCTTGGTGCCCTTGCCGGATACGGAGCGAATTGCCAAATCGCCACCGATAAGTTCGGTTCTTTCCTTTATATTGAGCAGCCCTAAACTGCTGCGCTGGCTGTAGGTGTTCATTGTTTCTTCGGCATTAAAACCAATGCCATCGTCGGTAACGGTGGCGTACATGGCGGTTGGCGTTTCTCGCAACTGAACATGGACGTAGCTGGATTGGGCGTGTTTGATGGCGTTGGTGACTGCCTCTTGCACAATAGCAAACAGGGCCGCCTCTACTTTAGAGTCTTGCCGGGTTAAATGGCCCTGCGGATTATCGGTTTCAATCGATAAGGAGAGGCGGGTGCGCTGTTTGTTGGAAATATCGTGCTGTTGGCGATCGATAAAGGTTTCTAACGCCGACTCCAGACCATCGACTTCAAGGGCTAAGGGGCGGAGTTCGAACAACATCGTACGCATTTGGTGAACGGCGCGGTCGGCCAACTGCATGGCCGGCGGAAACTCTTTGGGGAGAAGGCCCGGGCTTTCCTGAAGAAGTCTTTGGCAAAAGTTAAGGCGCATCGATAAGCTGGAGACCAACTGGACAGGCCCATCATGCAGATCACGGGCCAGTGCTTTACGGGCCTGTTCTTCGGCTGCGATAACGCGATCACGCTCGTTGAGAACGCTCTCGTGCAGGCGAGCGTTTTCTATGGCGATGCCGGCAAACGAGGCAATCGAGCTTAATAGTTCCAGATCGTGTTGGGAGAAACTCCCCTCTTTTTTGTTGAGTACTTCCAAAACACCAATAACCTGATCGTGCAAAACAAGCGGTACACATAATAGATTACGGGCGTTGAAATCGATGGTGTGCTGTTTTTTCTCAACGTGAAGCGGTTTGCCGGTGGCGGCTACATGGCCGGCTACACCTTTGCCTTTTGGGATGCGAAACGGATCGATATTTTTGGTCTGTCCCAAACCAATTTGAAAGAGTAAATCGTCGGTGGCTGGGTCCTTTAAAAGGAGGAAACCGGCGCTAACGTTCAGCATCTCTTCAACTTGATCCATGATTCTGTGTAAAACATTATCAAGCTGCAATGTGGAAGAGAGTGTTCTGGCGACGTCATTAACAACCGACATCTCAAGCAGCCGACGTTGACTGGCTTCAAATAGGTTTGCATTTCGAATAGCTATTGCGGCTTGGGTAGCAATTTCAGACAAAAACCAGAGGTCGCGTTGTGAATAGACGTTGGGTTTGTAGCTCCAGATAGCGATAACGCCTTGTCCATTTTCGCCGGGTAGGTTGGCATTGAAAAAGGGAACGCCTAACCACGAACGCGCCGGTTTGTCGGGGTGCATTCGATTAATTTCAAATTGTTCACTGGTCTTCGTGAGGTCATCAATGAGTTGCGGTTTTTTCTCATTCAAGACACGACTAATCAGCCCCCGATTAGCGGAATGTTTTAAGGCAAACGGCTTTATCGGTTTATACTGATCATAAACCAAATAAAACGTCAATTTATCTTTATTTTCGTCGTAGATGACAATAGCAAAGTTTGAAGGGTCAATCGATCGGCTAGCTTCTTTATAAAGTCGCCAAATGACTTCTTTCAAGCTTAAGCTTGATCCAACAGCTACGGCGATGTTATATAACGCTACAAGGTCCTTTCGCTCTCGACTCACGATGAAGTATCCTTTGTATCACTAACACGCTTACTATTTAAATGGCCCAAAAATTTATAAGGAGGGGGAAACAAGTTGTTAGTTGTGCCTCTAAAATGAAAAATAGTACGGTTCTTAACCTTACTACCCTACCATAATCCTCTATGAAAAAAGTTTGCAAATGGTTAGGATTTGGTTAGAGTTTTAAGCTTGACAAAGCTATTGCTCTATAATACACTTGGTTAAATAAATAAGGAAAAATTGAAAATAAGGAATAATATCGGTTTCTAAACGCTGCTGTTCTTCTTGCGAAGATATTTTGGCAGCATTTTGCCGGTTCAAGGTGTTATTCTAGAGTTGAATAATTTGTATAGCTAGGAGACTGGCAATCAGCAGAGCCTCCCCCCTGTGGGAGGTTTTTTGTTTTTAGGGTTCATATTTTGGATATTTTGCAGTACGATTGGTCTGGCTGAGCCGGATTATATACTTTTTCCTTTAAATATATTAATAGAAAGCGTTTGATTTTGATTGTCAATTGTCTGGCAAAACATTGTCAAGCGTGTGGCATAAAAAGTTTTACTATGAAAGGGTTATGGTATGACAGCGCTATTTCGTAAACCTATCTTTTTGGCGGTTATTCTGGGGCATTTTACCTTGGATATTTTCAACAATTCCGGTCCTGTTTTGGTTACCTCGTTAAGCAAAAATCTGGCCTGGAGTACGGCCCAGGTGGGTTTTGCTATTGGAGCCTACCAGTTTTTTGCAGCTTTAGCCCAACCGCTGTTCGGTTGGATTGATGACAAAATTGGAAGCCGTTGGTTAGGGGCCGGGAGTGTGGCCTGGACAATAAGTTTTTTGCTCTTGTCGCTGTTTTTGGTTCAGAGGACGCATAGCTTCGCATGGTTTATCGTTCCGTATGTTTTAGCCAGCGTCGGTTCGAGCGCTTTTCACCCGTTGGGAACAAAACATGCGGCCGAAACCTCTACCGAGCGGGCCGCAACCGGCACCGCCATCTTCTTTCTCTTTGGGCAAACCGGGTTAGCGAGCGGCCCGACCATTACCGGCTTTATTTTAGATGGTGTCGGCCTTACGGGGATGTATGCGCTGGCTTTTTTCGCCGCACCGGTTTTGCTGCTTATGGCCTTTTCCCTGCGCCATACCGGCCCTAAAATTACCGATACGGCTGTAGATGGCGTCTCCAATCCGCATCGACCCCGGCAGGCGGTACAGTGGGGGACGATTATTCTGTTGGCGATGGTTTTGGGCTTACGGTCTTGGGCGGCTATCGGTACGGTCTCTTTTTTGCCCAAGCTGTTTCAAGAAATGGGGTGGAATGCAACCAGCTATGGTTTGATCACCAGTACTTTTTGGATGGCTTCGGCCATCGCTGGAGTTATGGCCGGCAATCTGGCCGATCGCTTTGGGCGGCGGCAAGTTGTTTTCATTACCTTGTTGCTCGGCTCAATTCCACTTTACTTTATACCGCTTAATAATGGTTGGTTGGCTTTTTTGCTGGTGGTTCTGACCGGCGGCTTTATTGGTGCTTCGCATAGTATATTGGTTATTATTGCGCAGAGTGTTCTACCCGGTGGTAAATCGTTTGCGTCAGGCGTTACGTTGGGCTTTATTTTTGGTACCGGGGCCATTGCCGCCTGGATTATCGGTATCGGAGCGGGTTTTGTGGGGGTTGGTACGATGATTCAGGTGGGAACGGCGTTAGCGATAATCGCCTCGCTGCTAGCCTGCTTTTTGCCGTCGACCAAAAAAGCTGCTCAACCGCAGGCCGAGGGAGTACCAGCGTAATCCCCCAAAAATCCTCTATACGGATTTTGCTTTTATGTTACAATAGTAAGGAATGGAAATATTTTTTATTTCAACAAAAAAGCGAACTCACTAGAGATAGGGCATCTTCTTGTTCTATCTTAGGATTTATGCAAAAGTCAGGTGACAGTCACTTATGGGTAGTAAATCGACACTGGATTAGCCCCAATAGGTCAATTTAGGGTGTCTAAGTGACTGTCACCTTTAGAACTGCGTAAGTCCTGTATCGCTTAGTTCACCTGGGGAAGTACAAAAACTCACGCTCTTTTAGAAATTAAAAAGGATCATCTCGAAAATGTGTTTCTGTATCTGGCACAAGCGAAAGTTTGTTTGGCGTGGTGCTTGTACTATTGAGATGAGTGGTAAAAGGCCTTAGCATATGACCGATCGTCACAGTATAGAACAGGCCGTCGCGGCCATCCAACATCAGGCACAAGCATTCGATCCGGCAGTGGTTGAAACCAGTGTCGAGGCTCTGCGGTATCGCCTCGCTCATCTTCAGATGCCGAAAGTGTCTCGTTCAGCCATGAAAGGGGAGCGCAGACACGTGACCGTTATGTTTGCCGATATC
>JAGRBY010000534.1 GCA_020433835.1 Anaerolineae bacterium
ATCGCTTCATTGGCCTTATCTATGGCTATAATAACGCCTCAACCGGCACGATGTTCTGATGGTTATTCTGTTGTTAAAGTACTTCTTTACCGGAACGATGCTCTGATGTACGACACCTATATGCTGTCAGGTAGAGCAATTTGCTCTATTCTTTCTGCTCTTAGCATCGACTAAGGGCTAAAATCCACAGAAAGGAGGTGCTGACTGACATGCGAAACTATGAGCTTGCGTTCATCATATCGCCAAATATTGATGAAGAGGGCGCCACAAATGTCGTAGAAAAAGTCTCTGGCTTTGTCAAGGCTATCGACGGCGAAGTGGCGTCTATTGATGTCTGGGGCCGGCGTACATTGGCTTACCCTATCAATAATCATCGTGAGGGAACGTACGTACGCTTGGAGACAAAAATGCCACCGGGGTCACTTGAAGACTTAGAGCGCAATCTGAAGTTGTCGGAAGATGTGATACGTTATTTGTTGATAAATATGGATAGTTAATTAGGCGGTGTGAAAAATGGGACGAGGTCTAAATAAAGTCATGGTAATCGGCAACATGGGGAGAGATCCGGAAATGCGTTACACACCTTCCGGGAAGCCGGTTACTTCGTTCAGTTTAGCCTCCAGCCGGTCTTGGGTTGCTCCGGATGGAGAACGTCGAGAAGAAACCGAATGGTTTAACGTCGTTGCGTGGGGAGGGTTGGCCGAAATTTGCAATCAAAAATTGTTCAAAAGCCAACAGGTCTACGTAGAAGGGCGATTGCAAACCCGAAGTTGGGAAGATGAAAACGGTCAACGTCATTTTCGAACGGAAATAGTTGCCAGCGATATGATTATTTTAGGGCCAAGAGACAGAAGTAAGCTTGGCTTTAGTAGTAACGGCAGCAGCTATGAAGATGAAGAGAATGAGGTCTTCTCTACGTATCCGGACAACTAACAATATATCAATCAATCTCAAATTTTACATCCTGAACCTGAACAGTAGGAGATTTTGAAGTAGTGGACAACAGAGAAAACAATCAAGATAATAGAGGCGGCTCTCAACGCCAACGCTCTTTCCAACGGAACAGTGGTGGTGGTCGTTCATCATCGCGCTTTCGGTCAAGACGGCGGCGGGTGTGTGCCTTTTGTGCCGATAAAAACAAAGTCCTTGACTGGAAAAAAGCCGATGATCTGCGGCGCTACGTGGGCGACAGTGGCGAGATTTTGCCTCGACGTAAAAATGGCTTATGCGCCCGCCATCAGCGTAGTATGGCTGTGGCTATCAAACGCGCCCGCCATTTGGCGTTATTGCCTTACACCAATGATCATATTCGGATTATGAGCCACGGTTGAAATAGCGTTCGTTCATAATTACTGAACTTCTTAGCGAGCGACCCTTTGGGGTCGTTTGCTATTTTTGTTATACAATAGTTACTTGGTTTACGACCAAGATCTCGATCTGACTTCAACCAAGTGAGGAGAATTATGGCCAAAAAAGATGTTCGATCTTCTAGAGAGCCAACACGCCGTCAAATGGCGCGCTCTAGAAAAGAACGTGAGCAATTACGATTACTGTATATGGGGTTGGGAGGAGTTGGAATCTTAATTTTGCTCATTCTGGGATACGGGTTGATTCAGAAGTACGTGATCGAGCCAAATTCGCCAGTGGTTGTTGTTGACGGCGAAGAAATTATCACCAAAGATTACCGCAATCGTGTACAGTATGAGCGTTTTCTGCTCGATAGACAGCTTCAACAAATTCAACAGCAGCTTGTTGGCATGCCACCTCAAGAAGAGGGTGAAGATCAATTTACCCAGTTGATGCGTAATCAATATCAACAGATGGCCAACCAAGTGTTACAGCAGCGCAGCATCATCGATCGCCAAGCGGTTGATATGATGGTGGAAGATAAGCTGGTAGCCAATGAAGCCGAATCGCGCGGTTTAACCGTTTCTGATGAAGAAGTTACCGAAGCTATTAATCGGATTGTAGCCCGCCAAGAAGGTGGCTTGACGGCCGCATCAGCCTCAGAAACCCGCACCGCGGTAGCCGATGCCTCGGCCACCGCTGCTTTGTGGACACCCACGCCCACATTTACACCTTCGCCAACGCTCACTGTAACTGAAGAAATTACTCCTACAGCCACCCCGGCTGATACGCCAACACCCGCGCCGACACCGACCTTAAATGTTATTTCTGAAGATGACTTAACCACCCAGAGACAAAATTGGTTCAATACCTTAGCCGACACGGTTGGCATTAATGAAGCGACGTATCGAAGTTACATTGCCAGTGGTCTCTTAAAAGATAAATTACGCGAAGCTCTTGGGGACGAAGTGCCAAATATAGCCGAACAAAGCCATGCGCGTCATATTCTTGTTGAGACTGAAGAAGAAGCTAACGATGTGATTGAACGGCTTGAAGCCGGTGAGGATTTTGCTGATTTGGCGGAAGAACTCTCCTTAGATACAACAAGTGGCGTTGCCGGTGGAGATTTAGGCTTTGTACCGGCGGGTAGCTTTGTTGGCCCGGTTGACGAAGCGGTTTTCACTTTACCTGTTGGCAAAATTAGCGAACCCATCGAAACCCAGTTTGGTTGGCACGTAATAGAAGTGATCGAACGGGAAGAGCGCGAGTTGTCGCCGTCTGACTACAGCCAGCGTCAAAGTCAAGCCTACAGTGACTGGTTGAATGCGGCACGCGCCGAGACAACGATTGAAGATCTTTGGACCAGCGACAAAGCACCGGCCGATACATTTTTTGGTCAGAACTTATGACAAATTTCTTCAGCGTACTAAATTCCCACTTTGGAATTGTTGGGAGTTATGGTATAATCGGTTAGTCTTAAATACTATCAAACACAGGTAGAGTCAATGGCCCCACAGAGTAATAGGGTTGTAGAACTAAGAATACCGAGTGAACTTGGATACGAGAAGATAGCCCGCGAAGCTGTGGCAACAGTCGCCCATCGACTGAATTTTACCAAAGAAAAGGTAGAGGATATCAAAACCGCAATTAGCGAAGCCTGTACCAATGCTATTCGCTACGGCAGTGGTTCTGATGCCCGAATGAAGGTAGTGGTCATTCTCACTGCCGATGAGGATAAGCTCGATATTTTGATTAAAGACCCCGGTGCCAGCGGTGCGCCACCTATTGATATAGATATTCCTGATATTGATGGTATGGTAGAAGGAAAACGTCGACTGGGAGGTATGGGGCTATATATTATCCGTGAATTGGTTGATGAAGCCGGTTTTGTTGAAGCGGCTGATGATGATGAAGGCAATCAGTTTCGGATGGTCATCTATCGGGTTGAAGATACAAAAACAGAATCCAGCCCTGAAGCATCCGCCTCAGGTGCAGACAACGGAGGTTCACCATAATGAGCGAAGAAATTCAGGTCTCGGTTCGTGGGGAAGGTGATGTTACAGTTATAGATTTAATCGGTGATGTTACAACATTTGCCGAAGAGGCTATTAATCAAGCTTATCAAAGTGCCTCCGCCGATGGTGCCAAAAATATAGTTTTCAATTTTCGTGAAAACGATTACATTAACAGCGCCGGCATTGCTATTTTGATAGGTGTTGTTACGGAAGCCCGCAAAAGAGATCAAAAACTGTTGATGACCGGTCTTAGTGCCCATTTTCAAAAAATATTCCGCATGGTGGGTTTAACCCAATATGCTGATTTGCATCCAACAGTCAACGATGCTTTGGCCTCAGTAAATGGGGAAGCGGCAGCCAACTAAATTCTCGGTTTGTTAAATTACTGTATACCAAAAAGCCACACAATATGTGTGGCTGTTGTGTTTCTCGCCAGAAAAACCTAATTTGTTTTCATGACCTCTGCTAACACCCTTGTAGCGTAAGAGCCGGACGGCAGTTCGAAAGCGATCATTAATCCTCTATCCCACCACACCTCGGGATTTTTAACCGGAAAACGATAGGGACGACGCGCCCCACTAATTTTTAAGCCCGGAACTTTAAAGGCTTCCAAAGAAAGAAGATATTCTTCCAGCAAAGCTTTTTCTCTTTGCCCGGGTTTGCCTTGCGCCTCCAATGTTTTTGTCCCAAAAATAGGACCGGCCGGACTTATCTCAAAACTATCGGCTCTTGGCTGCTCGACAGCAGCCGATTCCACCACAAAAGCCGCACCCTTTTGATGAATATAAGCGATATCCCCATCTTCCAGTTGGTCAAGCTGCTGTACGCGATCAATCAACATCCGATTAAAAAGGTGAGCCTGAAATGCAGAGACAAAAAAAGTCTTTGTCTTTTTGTTGAGAACGTTTAGCGCCATGCTCACGTCGCCGTTTGCTTTGTGAATGGCCTCCAGTACCTGTCGTTCATCACTAAAATTGTTAGGCCATATATTCAGAGCGCCGGCCCAATCTCCTTCATCGACCCGTTGTCGTGCGGCCTGGATAGTGACCGCTTCGTGCGGGTGAGGACGCCCTAAAAATTCAGCTACAAACTCCGATACATTGTTTTGCACAATGAGTTGACCTAATTGTCCTGTGTTGCCTCGATTTCCAAAGCGCTGCGAGTCGAAGAAGTTAGGTACACCTTTTCTAGCCAATACATCCACTATCGCTTTAGCTTGCGAAACAGCGTTTTCATCCACCTGAGTCACTCTTATCTCAAATCGATTTCCAGTCAGGTGGCCTGTTTTTAACTTGTTTCTATGACGATTGACATCTAAAATGGTAACATTGGGAATGTCTAGGGCTTGAACTGCTTCTACCGAGACGTTATCTATCGAAAATGTTTGGCGGGTAACAGCCTGGGCATCTTTCAAACCCGCATAGCCGATGACACGGGGCGAAATGCCCAACGCTTGTGCTATCTTTCTGGCTGCAGCCGGCGTTGATAGCCCAATTTTTTCGATTTTGGCATAGATATGCTGGCCTTGCCCTGAAGGCGCATAGAGAGGCATCTCTTCAACAAAAAAATCTTCGGGGGCCGCTTTTATTTGGCCCCCGATACCTACTTGGTCAGCGGTGAGATAAATTGAGTTCATTAGGGCAATTTACTCTTCCGACACGCTTTCTATCGTTTGTCCAAAAACCGTACCGTCAGGCAATGTCGTGCCGTCCAACCGAGCTTCTTCTAGGTTAGCTTTCCACCATAGCTTGCCGGGATTGGCATCTTTTAGGTTAGCGTTCTTCAAATTCGCCCCATCAAATTTCGCTCCGGAAA
>JAGRBY010000535.1 GCA_020433835.1 Anaerolineae bacterium
AATATCTCTATTGGCAATCCTATTCGGATAGAACATTCTGGCCTGTCCCCTCAAAGCAACGTTATCAATGGCGAGAAAGAAGGCAAGATTATGGATGAATTAGATAATAAACCCGTTGTTATCGCCTCATCGCTAACGGGCTTGCTGATCAGTTATTCTTTATCCCAAGCCCGCATTCCGCATATTTTGATCGGCGGCGATGCGCCCGCCGATATTCCCCGCCTGGGGGAATCGATCAATGAGGCGGCCAGTATCGATTTTCGACGCTTCCTGGGGCTTGAGTTCGGCCAATATTTTTATAAAAAGAATCATATCTGCCTGATGAACGGCAGCATCCTCTCTATGAGTTATTCGGGTAATCCTGGTCAAGGTGTCAGTACGGTTTTACCCGACCGGAAAAAAGCAGCTTTTAGTATGGTTCCCAATGGGTTAATTCACCTTGACCGCTCTAAGTTTGATAAGGCTCTTTATCATAAAGTTAAAGCCAGCCCATATTGCATGTTTATCCACAACACAAAAGCAAACGTTGTTTATGACCCCACATCTGATACGGTGATGGCGATCGCTTTAGATGATGAGCACCGCCTGGAGCAGCCCCGCTATGTGTTTGATGCCACAGGCCCTTTGGGCTTGGTGGCGCGAGCGGCGGGGGTGAGCAAAAAAGCTGTCAGCGATCGTGAACGCTTGGCCTGGACCCATTACTGGACGGAACCGGGGCGACCGCTGCCGAAAGTGTGGTGGTTATATGGCACAAACGTCCTGCGGTTAGACGCCGATAGGGATGGCATTGAGGGTATTGCCTGGTTAATTCCTCTGGGAAATACCATTTCAATTGGCCTTAGTGTGAATGCGGCCACCTATCCAATCGACCAAATCAGCAAAGAAGCGTTAATCCGAAAGCTCGATGAGGCGTTTGCCCGGCGCGGTATTGCCTACCGGCAGTTCTTTACCAAGACTAAGCCCATTATCGAGCTGAGTCACGAATATTTTATCCGAGATCGCGCCTATGGGAACAATTGGTTGTTAGCTGGCAGTGGCTATATTCAAATTTGGTTTCCTACGGCAACCGGTGTGGCCAGTAGTATGTTGGCGGCGGTGCTCGCGCCCCGCTTTTTACAAGATCCAACCGGAACAGGGCGTTACTACGAGGAAACACAAAAACCCCTACTGGCAATGCACAACTACATGCATCAGGTGATCAAGTCGCCACCTTTTACCACTATCCATGAAGGATACAATTTTTTAGCAAAAGCGATTACACTTATCGGGATGCCACTGATAAAGTACCTGCGGGCCACCAACAACGATTTGAATTCGTCCGGATTAGCCTATGTGGTTCCCGAAAAGGTCTTGATGGTTGCAGAAAAATCTGAACTGCTACAGTTATTTATGGCGGCGTCGTATATGAGCATCGAGAAACCTCCGACTTTGGCCGATCAAGGCCGGGCCTTTAAGCACTATTTCAATTACCCTCTGCTCAACGTCAAAAACAGCGTTTCGGTCTTTCCTAAATTTTACGGATCCAAATTCTTCAACAGCAACTGACTCAGAGTTTACGCAGCTCGTAAAACAACTTGTTTAATTGTGCGCATTTCGGAGCAAATTTGAGGTGCAAATTAGCAATTTGTGTTACGTATCGCCTAATTTCGTACCCTCTGCGTAAACCCTGTAACTCTTGTCGATGGGCAATAGCGGAGCATATGTTATGGATTTTTCATGGAGCAAGAAACAGCGCGAACAATATGAGCAAGCGTATTCCTTTGCCCAAACCGAACTAAGCGCCCCAGTGCCCAATGAAGGCCCTGTCAGTGCGTTCCCCATTGAGAAATGGAATCTGTGTGGTCAATTTGGATTGATGGGGCTATCGCTGCCGCAGGCGTATGGCGGCATGGGGCTGGATGCCCTGACGTCGGCGCACGTTTTTGAGGCGTTTGGCAAAGGGTGCCCTGATCGCGGGTTGTTATTTAGCGCAGCGGCCCATCTGTTTGCCGCTGCCATGCCAATCGCCGCATTTGGTCGGGCTGAATTGAAGCAGCAACTGTTGCCGCAATTAGCCGCCGGTGCCCGGATTGGGGCCAACGCCATAACCGAGCCGGAGGCGGGTTCGGATGTGACCGCCATACAAACCCGCGCCGAAGAGCAGGGCGATGGTTATATTTTGAACGGGGCAAAATCATTTGTAACCAACGGCCCTGTCGCTGATGTGGTTGTGACCTATGCTGTCACCAATCCGAAGGCCGGTTTTCTGGGCATCAGTGGCTTCGCGGTGGAAAAAGGTACGCCGGGCATGACGTTGGGCCAGGCCTTCGGCAAAATGGGGTTGACCACGGCCCAAGGTGGCTGGGTTACGTTTGAAAACTGCTGCGTGCCGAAGATGAATAGGCTGGGGCAGGCGGGCGAAGGGGCCGCTATCTTCAGACAATCGATGCAATGGGAACGGGCCGTTTTATTTGCCCTTTATCTGGGGATGTTAGAGCGGCAGCTTGAAAAAACCGTGGCCTTTACCCAGCGGCGAAAGCAATTTGGCAAGTCACTCAGCAAACATCAGGCGGTGGCGCATCGTCTGGCCGATATGAAATTGCGCCTGGAACAGGCCCGTTGGCTTTTATACCGGGCCTGCTGGGCTTTAGATCAAGGTCAGGATGCCACGCTAGAAATTGCGCTTTCAAAATTAGCCGTCAGCGAGGCGGCCATTCAATCAAGCATGGACGCCGTTCATCTGCACGGCGGTGAAGGCTATAAAACCGATGGCGAAATGGAGGCCATGCTGCGTGATGCCATTCCGGCCACGCTCTTTTCGGGGACGTCAGAAATCCAGCGTGATTTAATTGCCAGCCGGTTATCGCTTTGATGAGGGGGATGATGCAGCTTCAAGATTTGGTATCGATGAGGGCGCAAGAAAGGCCGGATGCCTTAGCCGTGATTGACCCTCAACAACGGCTCAGTTACGGGCAGCTTGATCGGTGGGCCAATCGCATGGCCCATGCTTTGCAGGCGCAAGGCGTGGAGCCAGGAGACCGCGTCGGGATCTGGTTGAATAAATCGGTCTATGGCGTCGCGGCGATGCAGGCTATTTTGCGGTTGGGCGCAGCCTATGTGCCCTTAGATCCGCTCAGCCCGGCCACGCGGATCGCTTCGATTCTTGAGGACTGTCAGATAAAGGTGCTGATCACAACCCGGCAGCGTGCTCAACAGCTGGCCCCGTTTGATCAGACCGTTGCTACTCTGTTTATAGCAGAAAAATCGGAGCAAGTTCAAGATTGGCATAATTTCCCCGACCGTCCGGTTGATCAAACTGTGGCTGTCGATGCAGACCGCTTGGCCTACATTCTGTATACCTCCGGTTCTACGGGGAAACCGAAAGGGGTTTGTATCAGTCATCGCAATGCCCTGGCCTTTGTTGAATGGGCGGTGAAAGAACTCAAACTCACCGCCGAAGATCGGTTGTCTAACCACGCCCCGTTTCATTTCGATCTATCTGTGTTCGATCTCTACGCCGCCTTTATGAGCGGTGCGCCGGTTTATCTCATTCCCGAAGGCATGTCTTACCTGCCCGGACGGCTGGTTGAATTTATCACAACCCACCGGATTACAACCTGGTACTCTGTTCCGTCGGCTCTGGTGATGATGATTGAAGATGGTGGTCTGTTAGATATGGAGACTATTCCGCTGCGTAACCTCATCTTTGCCGGAGAACCTTTTCCCATAAACCATTTGCGGCGTCTTTTTCAGCGCTGGCATCCGGCTGTCCGCTTTTTTAATTTTTACGGCCCTACGGAAACCAACGTCTGTACCTATTACGAAGTTAAAGATTTGTCGGACAATCAACAAACGCCTGTGCCTATTGGCCGGGCCTGCTCCGGGGATCAGGTCTGGCTCTGTCAGGTAGACGGGCACGATGTTAATCCGGGCGAAGAAGGAATTCTGATGGTTTCCGGCCCCACCGTGATGCTGGGTTACTGGGGCAGTGAGCTGCAGGGGGATCAGCCCTATTCAACGGGGGATCGAGTCAAACGGCTGGCGGATGGAAACTATGTTTACTTGGGCCGCAATGACCACATGGTAAAAGTACGAGGTCATCGCATCGAGCTAGGCGAAATCGAAGCCGTGTTAGGCCAGCATCCTGCTATCAAAGAAGTGGTGGTGACGGTTATCGGCACCGGCCTTAAGGCTCGCATCGTCGCTTTTATCGTAGGCCATGAAACGGTTCCGACGCTGCTTGAACTCAAACGCCATTGTGCCGGGCATTTACCGCGCCATATGATTATTGATGATGTCGAAGCGTTAGGTTCGCTGCCCCGGACAGGAACCGGGAAAGTCAATCGATTAAGGCTTTCGCAGCTTTACCAGGAGGAAAAACAATGGCTGAGCTAGACAATCAACCCGTGATTATTGCCTCGTCGCTAACCGGCTTGCTGATTAGCTATTCCCTGTCCAAGGCCCGTATTCCCCATATTCTGATTGGCGGCGCGGAACCGGATGACAAACCGAAGTTAGGGGAATCGATGAACGAACGGGCCAGCCTTGAATGTTGGCGTTTTCTGGACCCTGAATTTCGGCAATACTTTCATACAAAAAGTCACGTCAGTTTTCTGAATGGTAAGATTGTGTCGATGCAGTATCTGGCCAATCCCAATCGTGATATCAGCAAAATATCGCCCAGAAAAGCAAAAGCGCCTAGCCCTGCCATATTTAAGGGTTTGCTCCATCTTGACCGGATCGGGTTTGACCAGGCGCTCTATCGTAAAGTCAAAGCCAGTGAATACTGCACATTCATCCACAACCCGCGGGCAAACGTTATCTATGATCAAGGATCGGATAAGATAACGGCCATCTGTTTAGAGGATGGGCCGCGTCTGGAAACACCGGCGTATGTCTTCGATGCCACCGGGCCGTTTGGTTTAGTGGCACGAGCGGCAGGGGTGGGAAAAAAGGCCATCAGCCGTCGGGAACGGGTGGTGTGGACCCACCATTGGAGCGACTCAGGAGTAAGGCCGGACAGAGCATGGTGGTTTTACGGAACCAACATCTTGCGGTTAATACCCGATATCGACGGCATCGACGGGGTTGCCTGGTTGATCCCTTTGGGTCAAACCATGTCTTTAGGTCTCAGTGTTGATGCGGCGACTTATCCGGCGGACAAGATCAGCAAAGAAGGGTTAATCCAAAAG
>JAGRBY010000536.1 GCA_020433835.1 Anaerolineae bacterium
TTGATACTATTCAAATTGCCGAAGCTGTACCGGATGTGCCGGTGGAAGTGCCTGCTCCTATGGAAGAAGCGGCAGTTGAAGAAGATACCGATGCGGTTGAAGAAGAATCGGTTATAGACGATGATGACTATGCCGAGGAAGATGAGTTGGAGACGCCGTTTGCTGCCACTGACTCTGACAGCGACGTTGCAAACATCGCAAAAAGCTATCTAGAAGAGCTGCTGGAGTATATGGGTATCGAGGCTACAGTTACGCCGCGTATCGCTCCGGATTTGGTTGATCCCGGTGAGGAGCCGCCTCTGGTATTGGATGTTACCGGTAAAGATTTGGGTATTCTCATTGGCCGCCGCAGCGAAACGCTGCAAGCGTTGCAATATATGGTTCGCCTCATGGTGAGCAAAGATATGCAAAGCTGGCAGCGTATTGTTGTTGATGTTGAATCATATCGTGCCCGCCGCCGTCGTTCACTGTCGCAGATGGCTAAAAGAATGGCGGAAAGGGCTGTGGCGAGTGGGGAACGGGTTGTTATGGAATCGATGTCGGCTTATGATCGCCGTATTATCCACGTGGCCCTGCGTGACCATCCGGATGTTTTTACCAAAAGTATCGGGCGCGAGAGTAACCGTAAGGTTACAATTATTCCGAAGTAATTGATTTTCTTTGCTTTTTCGGTATTTATTCAGCAGACAAGGTGACTGGCACTTAATTTCGATAATAGCGGCGTTGTATTCCACGCAATGGTCTCGATTTGAGCCAAAGTGCTCGTCACCTGAGTAGTTACCTTTTTTGCTACAAAAACAACTCCGGCACATTAACGTTGGATATCCCTCTTTGTGCCGGAGTTTCATTTTTATAGCCGACGCGTGATTGGCAATAAACGCGAGCGTCTACCCCCAAGAAGAGTTTGAAGATGAGTCAACAAAATAATAAATCCTACCTCCTTATCGGACATGTTACCAAAGATGTCTTGCCGAATGGCGAATTTATGCATGGTGGAACTGTAACCTACGGCTCGGTTGTTGCTAAGAAGATGGGGTGGAAGCCTATTGTCGTGACAGCCGCCAGTCCCAATTTTAGTCCACTCCCTTTTTTAGCCGATATCGACTGGCATATTCTGCCTTCAGCCGACACAACTACGTTTTGTAATACCTACGACACTGAGGGGAATCGACAGCAGATCATTGGGCCAATCGCCCGATCTATTCGCCCAGATGATATACCGTTTGCGTATCTGTCGGCCCCTATTGTTCATCTATGCCCTCTAAATGAAGAGGTACCGACTTCAATGCCGTCACGCTTTGAAGAATCGCTTGTAATAACGACACCGCAAGGCTGGATGCGCCAGTGGGATGCGCAGGGGCGTGTATCGCGAAAAGAGTGGGATGATGCCGATAAATTGTTGCCGAATGTTAACGCCGCTGTCATCAGTATCGAAGATATCGAAGGCAACTGGTCTATTGCCGAACAATGGGCCGTATTGGCTCCGGTTTTGATTGTAACCCAAGGCGCTGAAGGGTGCACCATCTTTAGTGACGGGCAGCGACAGCAGGTTCCACCTCGACCTGCCCAGCCTACTGACCCGACCGGTGCCGGTGATGTGTTTGCTACGGCGTTCGCTATTCGGCTTGAAGAAAGTCATGATCTGTGGGAAGCGGCTCGATTTGCCAACGTAACGGCTTCTATGGCTATCGAACGGCAGGGACCCGAAGGTGCACCCGATCGGACAGAGGTAGAAGACTATTTGGCTGAGCATCCTGTAAAAAAGACAATTTGTTAGGAGCCAACGCGCCGAATTAACCCGTTTTTGAGAAAAAGCGCGTTTGTAACGTTAAACCAGGTGTTTATATTTTTTGTTTGTCGTTATTGACCATGTTACAATTAGAGCAAATGACTACAAAACAACCGGCATTTATTTATACTGTTGCTAATCAAAAAGGAGGCGTTGGGAAAACCACAACTACGGTTAACCTGGCTGCCTTTATTGCTGCTCGTCGAGCTAAGGTGCTGATCATCGATGCTGATCCTCAAGGAAATGCCACATCCAGTTTGGGAGTCGCTGATGATGACGAACAGTATACTCTGTATGACACCTTAATTAACAAAGTGCCCTTAACAGAGGTTATCAAGCCAACATCTCGCGAACGACTGTTTATTGCTCCGGCAGGACCTGAACTGGCCGCCGCTGAGGTGGAAATGGTGCAGCTTATGGCCCGCGAAACACTACTCCATAAAGCCCTCCAGCCGGTTATTTATGATTACGACTTTGTTTTTATTGACACGCCGCCCAGTTTAGGTCTGCTGACCGTTAATGCGCTAACCGCGTGTAATCAAGGGGTTATCATTCCGGTGCAGTGTGAATACTTGGCGTTGGAGGGATTGGGACAGTTAATCCATACGGTTAACCTTGTCCAAGAAAATCTCAACGCCGAACTGCAAGTGGCCGGTGTGGTCATGACAATGTACGACAGTCGCACCAACTTGGCTGCCGATGTTGTGAAAGAAGTCAAAGAATATTTTCCTGAACAGCTCTTTAAGTCGATTATTCCCCGAAATATCCGGTTGAGCGAGGCCCCTAGCTACGGGGAAGACATTTTGGCATATGCTCCCAGTTCAACCGGATGTATGGCCTACCAGAAACTTACCGAAGAATTATTAAGTCGAGTCCGTCGCCAGATGGTCGGTGCATAAAGGAAATGGAAGTTATGACAAAAAGGCGTGGACTGGGCAAAGGTCTGAGCGCGTTAATTCCTCAATCAGACAGTTCAAGCGAATCGGCCTCGGCTCTACAAGCCAGTTCCCTGGAAATTCCTGTTGAGCAGATCTCTCCTAACCCTCATCAGCCTCGTCAAGAGTTTGATGAGGTACAACTCCGCGAGTTGGCCGACTCGATCAATGAGCATGGTTTAATTCAACCTTTGGTTGTGACCCAGGTGGGGGCCGTTTATCAGCTTATCGCCGGTGAGCGGCGCTGGCGAGCCAGCCAATTAGCCGGGCTAGCGACAGTGCCGGTTATTGTCAAAGAGACCACGCCTCAACAAATGTTGGAATTGGCTTTAGTTGAGAACATTCAACGAGCGGATTTGAACCCGCTGGAAGAGGCCCGGGCCTATGCTCAATTGATGGAAGAATTTGGCCTCACCCAAGAGGCGGTTGCCGAAAGAGTCAGTAAAAGCCGTACAGCCGTTGCCAATATCGTCCGCTTATTAAATTTAGACGATGAAACAAAAGCCGCCCTGGCTGCCGGCGACATTTCAGAAGGACACGCGCGAACATTGCTTGGCCTTAAGAATGAGCGTGATCGGCGACTAGCGCTGGCTACCGTCATCGAAAAAGGGCTGACTGTCCGCCAAACTGAGGTGCTGGTTAAACAGATGCTCAGTGATGAGAAGCCTGCCAAACCTAAACGTTCCCCGTTAACGCCCCACGACAAAGCAATGCTGGAAGAATTTGAGTCAAAGCTGGGTACACGCGTAGAACTCTCTCGAAGTGAAGAAGAGACGGGCAAGTTAACTATTCACTTCTATTCAGAAGAGGAATTACAGGCAATATTCAATGCTATCCTGGGTAAGGATGCTCATTTGTAGTCGATTGTTTGTATGTTGTGAAAAAATTTAGAAAGAAGGTCAAAATTGCCTATCACCAGTCAGAAGGATAGGCAATTTTTTATAGCATTAAAAGAGGAGCCGGAATATTAAGCAGCAGCAAACTAACGATGACAGCAGTCATAAAGCTAGTAATAACTTTCGTAGTGACAGCCGTGCGATTTTCGCGGGCTTGCCCCTGATAGATCATCAGCAACAGTCGGGGTACGAACAGGAGGGGAGCAATCCAACCAAACCCGGCAATAATGAGAAACATCGCCGTAATTCTTTCGATGCTGCCTAAAACTCTATCAGAGGTATCGATTTTTAACGTGTGGTTTATCTCCTGGCCTTGTGCTGCCCAAACCGCTACCGTGATTTCGGCTTCTAATACTGGAGCGGTACTGATTAGCGCGGCTAATCCAATTAAATAGGCCATCAGCCGGTATTGGTTGGGGGCATCAAGCGATGGCAGCAGCGATAAACTATCCGGCGTCCAGCCGGTAGCCGCCCAGGCAATAATCACAATTAAAACCACGTGAGCCGTTTGATCCAGAACGAGCAGCAAAAGCCCTTTTCCTTTAGTGTTGTCCGTAAAAACGAAGGTCCTAAATTGGTCGATAAAAAGATGACCAACAAACAGGACAATCATCCAAACCCACCAATTTGGAATTGAGTCCCATGCTAAAATTGCGGTAATAAACGTAACCACTGCAACGTGGATAATTAAACCAACCCACCCTTTTCGTTTGGCTAAAACTAACCAATAGGGTTGTAAGACAAAATCGCCGACAACGTGACCAAGGAGAAGTTGTAGAAAAAAGGAAAGTGCAATTTCTGTGTTTACTAGTGTCATTATTCTTTTACATTCTCTAATAGATTTTCGTGAAGGGGTAGGGTGAACGATACTTCTGTACCTTGTCCTATTTCCGACTGTATTTTTAGACGACCGTTAATAGCCTCTATTCTTTCTTGCATATTTATCATACCTAAACTACCGCGCTTATCGTATTGTTTGCGCACAGCCTGCACATCAAAACCCTTGCCGTTATCGGTGATTAAAACCGTTAGCAGATCGTTTTTCTCGTCAGGTTGTAGCGTGATTTCTATATTTGAAGTTCGAGCGTACTTTTTGGCGTTGTTAACGGCTTCTTGAATAACCGCAAACGTCGCTATCTCTGCCCGGCTGGAAAGCCGAGCGAACTCTTGCATAACTTTTAAGTTAACTTTGAGCTTATCTGTTTCTTTTAGACGTTCGGTGTAGACTTCAAGCGCAGGAATCAACCCCTGTGTTTCTAAAATGACGGGACGTAAGTTAAAAAGCAATGTTCGCAGTTGTTTAAGCGTTTTGCGAGCCAAGGAAACTGTTTTTTCAATTTCATCGGGGGCATATTCAGGTGCCCGGGCAATTAGCTCTTTGATGAAGTCTAAATTCATGATCATCGCGGCTACAAATTGGGTTGGTCCATCGTGTAAATCGCGAGCTAGCCGCTTACGTACTTCATCTTCAACAATGACTAATTTATCACGCTCTTCTTTAAGGCTTTTATAAAGACGAGCATTCTCAATGCTAATAGCTGCTTTA